>JBDRPV010000020.1:0-20577 GCA_043826745.1 Parcubacteria group bacterium | reverse complement strand
TCTATAATCTAATATCTATTATTCAAACATGTTCAAAAAATTCAAAAAGTCAAAGAAAGATAAAGCGCAACCAGTAAAAACTACGGCGACAGCACCAGAAAATGACCAGACTGAAGTTGATGACCAGCAGACGGAAGAATGGTCTTCCGGTTATGAGGGGCAGTTGGCAATTGATGTTTATCAGACGCCAGATGATATTGTCATTAAATCAACCATCGCTGGAGTCTCGCCGGAAGATATCAGTGTTACCGTTGACAATGACATGGTAACCGTCAAAGGTGAGCGCAAGAGTGAGCAAGAAGTGAAAAAAGATAATTATTATTACCAAGAATGCTATTGGGGATCGTTTTCCCGTTCGGTGATATTACCGGTTGACGTCGAGTCCGATAAAATAGAAGCGGAATTAAAGAACGGCATCTTGACAGTGGTCCTTCCCAAAGCCAAGAAAGAGCGAACAACGAAAGTGGAAGTACGAGCGGCGTAATTAAACTTGAAAAGGACAGTTCTTGCTTCAAGGACTGTCCTTTGTTTTACAATGAAACTAGTAAGTCACAATTTAACTCCCTTCAACATCCCCGCCGCCTGATCGGGATCGACGGTACTGATTTCCAAACCAGTCGAGAGCTCAAAGCCAGCCCAAGTAGAGATTTTGGGCATGATTTCAAAATGCCAGTGGTAGTGACTATATTTTTTGGCTGATTTCTGGCCGCGAGATTTTCCTTTGGTGCTGCAAACATCGCAGGGAGCCGTATGTAAGAAAAAATTATACGGCGGGTTATTTAAAGCTTTATCTAAACGCGACAGAGCTTGCTGGAAACTTTGCGCCAGACTTTTTCTTTGCTTGGAGGTAATTTCTTCAAAATATGATAAATGCTTCTTCGGATAAATTCGCGTTTCGAAAGCAACGCTAGAGCCGAAAGGGCATAACACTATAAAGTCATCATTCTCGTAAACTACCCGTGTTTTTTTCTTTTTTTCCCAATTAACCATCTCACAATGAACACAGGTGCCGTATTTTTTTAAATATCGAGCCGAGCCACGTAGAGAACTTTTAATATCACGTGGCAAGACCGAGATGGCAAAAATCTGCGAGTGGGGATGGGTAAGTGAAGCTCCCGCCTCCGGTCCATGATTATGAATGATCGATATATAAGTGACGTATTCGCAATCGCGCAAAGTTAAGTACCGATCTTGGTAAGCTTTCATCACTTCCTCTAGTTTGTCCATTGGCAAACGTCCAAAATGCTTATCGTGAGAAGCCGTAATCAAAACCTCATGATAACCCCGACCCGGCATGACAGTGTGGTGACCAACTTTTTTCTGAATTGGCGCCCCACCGGGCACGAAAGAAGGGAACTTGTTGGGTACCACAATTAGACTCCAAATCTGATCACCCCATTTCTGGTGATCGCCCACTCGCTTCAGCTGGTGGGCATATTTAGTTTTAAGGTTAAGAGGATATATCTTAGCTGGCTCTTTGGTACCGCTTTTATCCAGATTACAAAAGGGGCATTCTCGACGAGGTTGTTGAAACTGAGCCCGTTTTATCTTGTAGGCGTGTGGCCGCTTAGCCCGACCAGTAGCAATTACCACCCAGGAGTCAGAAACAGGGTTTTTGCGCAGCTCGGAGACTTCTGGTTCATTTTTATACATTTTGTTTTGACTTTAAGGTTTTTTAAACCTCCACTTCTTCATAGGCCCGTTCAATCTTCTCCGCCTTACCCTTCGCGCCAATTTCCACCACTACCCCACTAACTTCACATATTCCCCCTTCTTCAACGTCATATTTAAATGGCAATTGAGATATAAACTGTTCCATTACCGCTTCTTTTTTTGCTCCGATAATCGAATCTTGCGGTCCGGCCATCCCAACGTCAGTAATATAAGCTGTGCCGCCAGGTAACACCCGCTCGTCAGCGGTGGGAACGTGCGTATGAGTCCCCACGACAGCGCTTACTCGTCCGTCGAGATAAAAACCAAGTGCTTTAGCTTCGCTAGTAGCTTCCATATGCATATCAACAAAAATAACATCTGGTTTTTTTGATTTCGTTTCTTGTAAAATATCATCCATTGCTCGGAAAGGGCAATCGTAATCATCTTTGAAAAATACCCGTCCGATCAAATTAACCAATAAAATCTTTTTTGTTCGCACGGGAAATATTTTCCAACCTATGCCCGGTGCTCCCGATGGATAATTAGCTGGTCGGACAATGTTAGACTCTTTATTGTTCAAAACATCAACCCCCTGCTTATTCTGAAAAATGTGATTGCCAGAAGTAAAAGCATCAATACCTGCCTCGGTCATTTCTTGAATCGTTTTTTCAGTCACTCCCGCGCCGTGTGCCAAATTCTCTCCGTTGGCGATTACAAAATCAGGCTGATACTTTTCTCGCCAATCCGGCAAGACCTTTTTGACCGCCTGACGTCCCCCTTTACCAACAATGTCACCGAGAAAGAGAATTTTCATATTATTTGTCGCTCTTTACTAGTTCCAGAAACATTAATGTCCAAGTGGCTGACTGGAAGGTAGACAACACCGCACCATAAAACAATGACAATAAGAACAAGAACATTACACTCATTGCTACCACCACTACTACGCCTACCCACTGTACAGCCAAGTAAGCTAAAATTCCCAGCAACACAAAAGGGATAGCTACTATCAACACCACAATCATGAAAACAATGCTGGCCACCAGTCCAACTACCATCAATAAAAGCCACATAATCAGATTGGCTCCTAGATTATGCCTAAATAAATCAAATCCCAGCCTCCAAGACTCTAGCACCTTTTTATCCTCGATTACGATATATTGCCAGCTCCAAATTCCTACCATAGAGAGAACAACAGCCAGGGGAATAAAAATAGCCAGGGCAAATATCAACAGCAAAATAGCTCGTAAGGTCATCTGGAAATAGAATAGTAAGCCCACTGGCACTCCCAAAATAACAACTGCTGCTAGTATAATTAAGCCGGCTATTAAGGCAGTTCCCAGCACTGGCAAAAATTTCTTCGCTCCCGCTCGGAGACCGTCTTTAAAGCCTGTTGGCTGCCCAGTTTCAATATGATTGACGCAGTGAATCAATCCTCCGCGCGCAATTACGCTGAGGACAAAAAAGACCAGGCCGATCAATAACAAAGCTAGAATAGCAACTGCAACCCAAATCCAATTATCAGTCAGGAAATTTTTCGCTCCAGTCATAGCTTGTTTCCCGTTGGGTCCTAGATCATTACTCTGCCAGTTGCCAGAAGAATTGAAACTAAAGCCGCTGCCAGCACCAGCGAATAGGCCAAAAACCCAGAGATACTTAGCTTGCCAAGTGATTTTGGCCGCTCGCTTGAGAATTTTAAAATACTCCATTTTTTTAGATATTAGATTATAGATAATAGATTATAGATTGCGGATTATCAAACATCTAAAATATATAATCTGACATCTATTATCTATCTTTCTTGCCCACTAACTTCTCAAAATCTTCTCGCTCGAGAGTTTCCTTATCCATTAAGGTTTTAGCAATCAATTCTAATTTATTCTGGTTTTTACTAATAATCTGACCAGTTTTTTTGTAGGCTGTGTCAATAAAGCTACGAATTTCCTTATCTATTTCGAAGGCTACTTCTTCACTATAATCCCGCTGCTGCGCAATATCTCGTCCTAAGAATACCATCTCATCCTTTTGGCCGAAAGTCATTGGGCCTAGTTTTTCTGACATGCCATATTCAGTCGCCAACTTGCGTGACAACTTGGTTACTTCACGTAGATCGGAGGTGGCGCCGGTAGTAACATCACCAAAAATTATCTTTTCCGCTACATAGCCACCAAGTAGCACTGATAAATCCTCAATAAATTCCTGTCTGGCGTGAAAATGCTTTTCTTTTTCCGGTAATTTCAAAGTGTAACCAGCAGCTTGACCACGCGAGATAATAGATATCTTGTGAACAGGGTCAGTGTGCGGTAGTAAATGAGAGACGAGAGCGTGACCAGCCTCATGATAGGCAGCGATCTTTTTCTCCGATTCCGATAGAACAAAGCTCTTGCGTTCCGGTCCGAGCATTACCTTTTCGATTGCTTCCAGCACTTCTTTTTCACCGACAGTTTTTTTGTCGCGGCGAGCGGCCAAGATGGCTGCTTCGTTCATCAAGTTTTTAATATCAGCGCCCGAAAAACCGGGAGTTCTCTGTGCTACTTTTTTTAGATTAACATTCTGAACTAGCTTTTTGCCGCGCGCGTAAATTTTAAGTAGTTCTTCGCGATCTTTAATATCAGGTAAGTCCAAAATTACTCGTCGATCAAACCGTCCCGGACGCAGCAGAGCCGGGTCAAGCACGTCGGGCCGGTTGGTAGCCGCTATCACGATCACATTTGTGCCTTGTTCAAAACCATCCATCTCGGTGAGAATTTGATTGAGAGTTTGTTCCCGTTCGTCATGACTACCGCCTAGACCGGCGCCTCGCTGACGGCCAACAGCATCAATTTCATCAATAAACAAAATAGCGGGAGCGGATTTTTTGGCTTTATTAAAAAGATCTCGGACGCGCGAAGCTCCTACACCAACAAACATCTCAACAAACTCGGAGCCAGAAATATGGAAAAATGGCACTTTGGCTTCACCAGCCACCGCTCGCGCCATCAAAGTTTTACCCGTGCCCGGAGGTCCAATCAGTAGCACTCCCTTAGGAATTTCGGCACCTAGATCCGTAAACTTTTTGGGGGTTTTTAGGAATTCTACTACCTCAAGTAACTCTTCCTTGGCTTCTTTGACGCCAGCCACATCCTTGAAAGAAGTCTTGCTTTCGTCTTTGCCTTCAAATTTTTTGGCCTGACTTTGACCAAACATCATCGCTCGATTGTTGCCCTTTTGAACCGAACGAGCCATGAAATAAATAAAAATCGCGATTAACCCAAAAGGCAACAGAAACGGCAACAATGATTTTGCCCAGTAGGAAAAACCAGATTCGTCTACTATTTTCACCTCTACCTTGGCCAATTTATCCGATTCTATTCCGTAATTTTGTAAAGTTTCACCCAGCGAGCTTTCTCTTTCTTTTTTAACTTTCTTTTCTTTATTGTCGTCCTTGATTTTCACTTTCACTTCCTCGCCTTGTATCTCTATCTTCTCTACTCCTCCCTCATTGATCTGTGTCACTAGCTTATCTAAAGACATCTCCTCTGGTTCAGTCAGGGGAGTTTTGTACATCGCAAAAATACTAGCGATAGTTAGAAAGACAACGAAAGCGATCAGGATGTTTTTGATGAATGAATTCATAAATTAGGTTATAGGTGTTAGGTAATAGGTGATAGGTGATGGGACTATTAGAAATGTTTTTCAACAGACCCTAATAACCTAAAACCTATAACCTAGTTACCACAATCTTGCCATCCTTCTCAGCAATTCGCAAGCCCTTTACATCGCGGTGACTGCTGGGACGGGCTTCCGCTAGCACTCGTAGAGTTTCTTCTAGATCCAAGACGCCGATGTCATTGGTGCTGCCTAGGAATTGCGTGAAAATATGCCGGAAAATGCCCCGCTGGAGAGCTACATCTAGCTTCAGAAAATCGTCTAGTGGTAAGCTAAGTTCATTCTTGCTTTCTTCGACCAGGGATCTATATTTTCCTTCAACTGCTTTTGCGATCAGAGAGTATTCATCTCTAGTAATACGACTGGCTCGGGTTAAAGTTTCTCGTAGATTAGGATTATACTCTTTTTCTAGAAGTGGAATCAGTTCGTGTCTGATTTTGTTGCGGGTAAATTTGGGATCTTTATTCATCTTATCCCCCCGGTAATCCAGCTTGTTTGTCTTTAAATAAGCCAAGATATCCTGTCGCGAGCAATTGAGCAGGGGGCGGATGATTTTGCCTTGTTGGTAATCCATGCCCGATAGTCCCTTAAGACCAGAGCCGCGCAGAAAAAACATTAGGATCGTCTCGGCCTGGTCGTCACGATTGTGGGCAACAGCAATTTTGCCGGCTTTTTCTTTTTGGCAGAGATCTTGGAAGAATTTATAGCGGATATCGCGCAGATTAGCCTCGAGGTTAGTGGATTTTTTGGGGTTGAGTTTTGGATGGGCGGTTTTACAAGGCAAATTGTATTTTCCGGCTAGTTTTTTGACGAAAATCTCGTCTTGGTTTGACTCTTCACCGCGCAGGCCATAATTTACATGAGCGACTGTTAGCTTGAGGCTGAATTCTGCCTGTAGTTCGTTCAAAAAATGCAATAAGCACACCGAATCTGGCCCACCAGAGACGCCAATGATGATTTTATCGCCTTGATCGATTAGTTTGTGTTCTGTAATTGTTTTTTGGGCTTTATCTTGTAGCATATCGATTTATTGCTGAGTGATTATAGCGCTAATTAGTGATTAGCTCAAGATTAAAGGATAAAAAAAGAGCCACCTTCCCGGCAGCTCTTTATAAAATATTTGCCGACAACCAACAAATTTTACTCCTGCTCCGCCATATACTTAACTAATCTCACCATACTACTAACATAACCCCACTCATTATCATACCAGGCGATTATCTTTACCATATTATCATCCAACACGTCAGTGGAGAGAGCATCGATTGAAGCGGCGGCAGTGCTACCACGATAATCAATCGAAACCAAAGGCTCATCGCTGACTACTAAAATATCCTTCATCTCGCCCTCAGCGACTGCCTTAAATTTTTTATTAAGATCGTCAACTGTGCCCACGCCTTTTTCCAATTCACAGACCAAGTCAACAGTCGATACAGTCGGAGTGGGAACACGCAAAGAAATACCTTTTAATTTTCCTTCCAACTCGGGAATCACCCTAGCCACCGCTTCACTGGCACCAGTGGTGGTGGGAATAATCGACTCAGCGGCTGCTCGAGAACGTCGCAGATCTTCTTTCTTGTCCGGCGCATCGTGCAGGTTCTGATCATTAGTATAGGAATGAATAGTGGTCATAAAACCTCGCTTGATACCATATTCTTTTACCAACACCTTGCAAATAGGAGCCAGGCAAGTAGTAGTACAGGAAGCCGCCGAAATAATCTTGTGCTCGGCTGGCCGGTAATCACTTTCATTCACTCCTGGTATTAGCGTAACAACATCATCACCCTTAGCTGGAGCAGAAATTAATACTCTTTTTGCCCCCGCTGTTAGATGTTTCTCGCTGTCTTCTTTCGTCCTAAAGACGCCAGTAGACTCAATTACCAGATCAACATCCATTTCTTTCCAGGGCATCTTAGCCGGATCATCTTCGTGTAACATTTTAAAGCTAGTGCCGTTGAAAACAATATTGTCGCCATCAATCTTAACCTCATCCTTAGCCGGACCGTAGAGAGAATCGTACTTGATCAAGTGAGCATAAGTCTCAATTGGAGAACGACTGTTGGCAGCTACCAGATTAATATTCGGTTCACTGATAACCTGACGCAAAAAAATGCGACCAATCCGACCGAGTCCATTAACAGCGACATTTAGTTTTTTGGGCATGTTTTTTAGTTAGGTTTTAGGTTATTAGGTTTTAGGTTTTAGGACTATTTAATATCTTTTCAAATAGTCCCTAGTAACTAACGACATAATAACCCAACCCCTAAATCTTTCCTATCTCCGGCAAATCTCCTACTAGTGGCTGGAGATATTTTATAAAACTGGCCGTCACATCATTGCCTGCTTGGTTAATAAATTTACGCGGCATTTCTTTGGCGTCCCGCGCTACCCGACGCAATTCTACTAAGTCTGTCTCAAAAACAGGCTTACCCTGCTTGCTCAGACGACTAATGGCCACACTGCCATCAATGTCACCTTTCAACGCATAACGAACTGCTTCTTGGCCAACCATCTTGGCCACGCGCGCATCGACTAAACTCGCCACCCCTGGAAAACTGCGCTGGGCATAACCTAAAGTGTCCGTACGCACTCGCATATCTTTATGTCGAGAGTGTTTCTCCACGTAACTGACTAGCAAATCCCCCAGAGCACCTGACCCCGAAAGATGAATATTGCCGTGGGAATCTCGTTTGTTTGTCAAAGACTCAGCTAACGACTTGCCACCCGGCCCGGCGATACCTTCTGAGACCGCTACCAAACAACGCCCGTGCTGAGCATACATATCATCGATATCTTTGACGAACTTTTTGATCGTAATTGGTGTCTCAGGTAAATAAATTAAGTGGGGGCCATCGTTTTTCGATCGTCGCGCCAAAGCGGCGGCGGCGGTGAGCCATCCCGCGTGACGTCCCATGACGATATCGATCTTTACTCCTGGGATAGCCCGGTTATCTAAATCATTTCCCATAAAAGACATGGCCACATAGCGGGCGGCGCTAGGATAACCAGGGCAAAAATCATTTGCTAGCAAGTCATTGTCAATTGTCTTAGGGATATGGAAGATACGCAGCTCATAGCCTTCTTTTTTAGCAATCTCGTTGATTATATGACATGTCTCGGCCGTATCATTACCACCGATATAAAAAAAGTACTTGATATTGTGCTTAGTAAACACTTCAAATACTTTTTTACAATCTTTCTCGTCCGGCTTATAACGACAAGTGCCCAGGGCGGAAGAGGGGGTAGCGGCGATCAGCTTCATTTTTTTGTCCGACAGCTGTCGCAAATTAACAAAATCTCCCGTTAACATACCTAAAATCCCGTGCCGAGCGCCATAAATGCTCTGGACTTCTTGATGGCGACTAGCCTCTTTGATAATTCCCACCAGCGATTGATTAATCACCATGGTAGGACCACCTGATTGTCCGATGATGAGATTACCTTTCACAGTTTAGTAAATAAACTATTTTTTCTAGGACTTTTTACTATCTGTCTTGGCTGCTTTTTTTATCTTTTGGTTCTGTTTTTTCCTTACCTTCCTTCTTCTCTGACTTTTCGTCCTTTTCGGCCGCTTTCTTAGTTGGTTTCTCGTCCGCTTTTTTGTCTTCTTTCTTTTCAGCCGGTTCTGTTTTAGAACTAGCCGCTTTTTCATTTTTTTCGACTGGTGACTCTTTGGCTCCCTTCAAACTCAATCCCAACCGATGTTCTTCCGGATCAATCGATAAAATTTTAAACTTCTTTCTTTCGCCAATGTTCAGTAATTCTTCTACCTGAGCCACTTTGCCAGCCGACAGCTCTGAGATATGAGCCAGGCCATGAACATCTTTATCTAGCTGAACAAAAGCTCCATAAGGCGCTACCTTGATCACTTCACCATCCACTACTTGACCAACCTTATAACTTTTAACTGCCTCGGCCCAAGGATCTTCTTTCAACTTTTTCAGGCTCAAGGTAATTTTTGAGTCATCAATACCAATTACTTCCACTTTGACTTGCTCATTTACCTTAACCACTTCATCGGGATTATTAATACGTTGCCACGATAGCTCGGAAATATGCACTAAGCCTTCCAAACCATCAAACCTGACAAAAGCACCAAAATCAACAATACCAGAAACAGTACCTTCTACCACGTCACCAACCTTTAAGCCTTTCATATTCTTTTTCTGATCGTCAAAGACAACTTTCTTTTCCGAGATGATCAGTTTGTTTTCTTTCTGATCCACTGTAATGATTTTAACGTTCAGCTTGCGACCAATAAAGTCCTTTAGCATAGATAAAATCTTGTTCGAATCGCCATTCTCTACTCGGGGGTAATTTTCCGATGACAGCTGAGATACTGGCAAGAAGGCCGGGATACCACATAAACTGGCAAGTAAACCACCCTTGTTTGCTTCTTGTACCTTGACAGTAATAAGCTCTTCCTTGTCTCTTTTTTCGTCGAGTTCTTTCCAAGCTTGTTCCTTGGAAGTCTTTTTAAACGAAAGCTCCATCATACCGTTCTCATTCTCTAGTTCAACAATTTCTGCTTCCACTTCCTCGCCTATTTTAAATTCACGATAGACATCAAGCGCTTCCCATAGTTCCCGGCCGCGCACTACTCCTACCCCAAATTTCTCTAGATCGATGTAAACTTCATTTTTGTTGAAATCTAAAATCTTCCCCTTAATCTTATCACCGACCTGGGGAATTTCTTGTGATTCAACTGCTTTGACAAACTCGTCGGAAACAGCTTTTTCCTCCTCCTTAATTTCCTCCGTTTTCTCGTTAACTAAACTATCCAAGTCCGATGACTTAGATTTCGCGCTGGTTGATTGCGCCATAATAAATTGTCTCCTTTCAAAAATTTTTTTTGTCTGGAGATATGGTAGCGTGGTTTAGGAAAATAGGCAAGGGAAAATGCTCCGTATAATAAAAAAGGAAAGCGCAGCTGGACGCTTTCCTTACAATGTTCAAATTTCCTCTACCGATCGGTGGTCGGCCCGCCACCATTTTAGCGATTCTTCCTCCACCTGCCCCCCAGGCCTAATCGTGGTGACTTTCCAGCCCCCTCGGCCACAATAGCCGGAGGTAACAAAGGTCAGCCCCTGATCGGGAATAGCAATCAGGAAGGCATGCGCCTCGCCCTGCCCTGAACTGCTAGAGTCATACGCCAGAGGCCAGATAGGGACTTTGCAATCCCGTACCAGCTTCACCTGAGCCAGCTCCGCCGGATCACGGAAATCATGCCAGGTCTCGCAGTCTCCTCTGTGCCAGACCACTGCCACTCGACGACCCTCGATGTTATACCGGGTACCGCCAAGCGACACTACCTTGCCATTGGAGCTGACGGACATTCTCACTGTCCCCCGCCTTGCCCCCGCCTCGTAGGACTCCTCCCCACCTGGCCTGATCCCGACAAAGACTGGCTGGCCAGCGACAACCGGCTCCTCCGAGCGGGGAAACTCACCGCAGGCTACGAGGAGTTTCTTGATTTTGGCGTGATTTGCAAAGTTCATCTTGACACCATCTAATTGGTGCAAGATCTCTATCACTTTGCCCGAATCACCCGGAAGGTCGGGCAGCTTCCAAATGCTCTCAAGAAAGGGTCTAAGTCCATTAGCGGTTTCAGCAACTTCCCCGCTTTCGGGAATATTAAGCCCACACTCTTTCGCGAGCTCCCATACCCGCCCATTGTCACAATTCCAGAGAGCATATTCTCTCGCTCTCCGGTAAAGGCTTTCCTCCCCATACGCTTTCGCCCAGGCCACCACGTCCCAAGGAGACAGGATTATCTCCTTTATCGCCCTGACATCAGGCTCATCCTCTCCCCACACTTGTGGCTTCAGAAAAGTCTCTACTACCCCGCCAAAAACTTGGGGTAGAAATTCTCCTGCCGAGAGGGTTGGAGCGAGGTGCAAGTCAAAAATGTAAGTCCAATCACTATCCGGGGCTTTTGATGCCCTCCTCTCCGGGGGATCAAAGGGACCAAAATTGCTTGCCTGGCCTACTTCTACCTTAAAGAGTTTACGAATTGACATGTAGTCTCCTCTTTGGGCACACATGCCCTTTTCGTAAATTTTTGCAAAGATCGTACCCACCACTACTATAGTGACGGACATTCTTCTGAATGCATCTGAAATCGCAATGATCTACTTGAGAATCGCGGATCCATCCAAAAGAAAAATAGAGAGCTGGTAGCAGGCTCTCTAGGCTAGATTAAGGGGCGGGGTGTCAGACGGCTACCATCCCAAGTGGGATCGTCTGAGGGGAAAGATCGGGGGGGAGGTGCGGGGGACGTAGGTAGCGGGCGATGTTACTCGCCGCGCAGCTCCTGGGCCTCGCGCGCCCAGGTGCCGGAGATGGCGGCGGCTCGGGGGTTGCTGGCGGCCTCGGCCTGGAAGCTGTTGGCCACGGCCTGAAACCAGGCGGCGGCGCGGGAAGCGTCGCCCAGCTGGTAACCGGCCACGCGGCCGAGGGCGGCGGCGCAGGCTCCGCAGGTGAGGCGGCGCGTGGCCACCGCACCGGCATCACCCTCTTGCGGTCTCGCCAACTCGAGAAACGCAGCGTATAGATCCTTCGCCTCGGGCAGCTCGGGTGCCCGCTCTTGAGCCTCCTGAAGGGTTTTGCCAGTCATGGTGGCCCAGGCGTTGAACTGCTCGGCGAGGTTCAGATCCAGGTTGGTGTTCATCTTCGTACATTCTCCCCCTCCTCTCCCAGGTAAAATAATCCACCTGAGAAAGAAAGAGAGAGGAGGCGCATGTTTTTAAACTATCTGTCATACAGGAATGCCCCGTAATCCAGACACCCAGGTGGATTTTTCGCCCGGGATGCGCTGACTCGTAGTTCGCACTTTTTTGGCTACTATACGCGTCATGAGAGAATGCATTGACCTCTATCTAGAAGCTGTCTAGGAATATCCTAGAGAGCGCTGATAACCACGTCTGCCACTATTTCCAGCGACAGTTGACTGTTTCTCCCTTGCGGAGATCCACAGATGGTCCCGTGATTTGGACCACCCCAACCGGTTTCCAGCTTATTAAGCTGGTCGAGGGCTGAGGTTATATTAACGTCGTTTCCGGCGACGGTGAACTTGCGGATCGTTTCCTTTCCGCATTCCATCTCCGGATTAAGGGCAACGACGATATTTGCCCCTTTACCATAAAGAGCGCCCGGCGCGCCGATCCAGGTAGTTTCCACTACCGCCAATCGACGTCCAGATTGGGTCGTAAGCCACTGCGCTTGCTCGCAAACCTCTTCAAAATGCAGGTTGTGCAAACGCTTCTGCTCAGTGAACCAACGACCGTTCGGTACCTTATCCAGGATCTCTTCCATACAGCCGTACGGATCAATTCCAGACTGTAGCACCGCCTTGAGGATTCCCAGTCCTTTTACCATCCGTTGCTTCGGGTCTCTAACAACCAACAACATGCCCGAAATCAGCTGGGAAAGGGAAGGAAATCCCGCGCTCTCTTCGAGCTCGGCCCTGACTATACCACGGTCCATCTCGTCCACGTAGCGAACCAGACGGGCCAAGCGCTCCAGAGCCTGAGCGCAGGCTGACAAGTTTACTGTCCCATCAGCTAGAGGACTATGGTGGCAGAAATTATTTTCCTCCGTTCTTCCACTGCCACCAGTTTCTAAACAAACCACACTGCCATCAGACAGTGCGGCTGCATTTGCCGACCCTTTTACATGACGAAATAGCGCTTCGGCGGGGCTTAGCCCCAGCACCAACGCTGTTGTCAAAGTATCAAGGTCGACTTTACCAAAGAGTACTTCACGGACAACGCCCATGATTAGCCTCCTGGCTAGCGACCCTGACGGGTCAGTTGAATATAGAACCCAGGAACCATTTCCCAGGTTTTCTTAAAGAACACGAGCTTTCGCTCCTGTTCTCTCCAAAGAAGACAATTACCAATTATAAATTGCGAATTATTCCCCTTTGGATATTCAATTGTTAAAGTTCTTCACCACTTCTACACTTTTCCCTAAGCCTCTTTAATGCACGGTAATCCCAGGATCACCTACTTCCCTGTAGTAATGATGACAACAGTAGTCTCAGATGAATTTGAGGATACTCTCGTCATCACTATTTTGCTTTGACAGATCAGACCCGGTAGCAATTGACCTAGCCAGTTAGTGATAGGACTGAAATTATTATTATTATTCTATGTGAGCTGGCGACGGCCAAACCTAATCCTTCGAAACAAAAAGGGTGATGGTAATAGTTTATTACTAATTGATACTCTCTCCGACGCTTAACTGACAATATTCCTCTAAAAAATTGCCGGTTACTTAGTTATTTGGTTTTAAGGTTCTTTACTCTATCTATTCCGCTACCTTTCATAGTAACTCCACACTTTAGCATATCTGTCAAACTATGTCAATACATTTTGATAAATATTGCAGTAAAATACTATTAAAGCTTACAAATAGCCCTATTATTTAGCTTATTTAACACAATATAGTGTCAAATTATCTTGACAACTATTTGTTTATACTGCTATAATAGAGTCATGTATGAAGAAATATTTCACCAATTAGGGCTATCCGATGATGAAGCGTTAGTATATGAAGCGCTCTTGGATTTGGGCTCGACGTCAATTAAGGACATACTAATAAGAGTGCCCATCAAAAGAGGCACTCTGTACAATGTTCTCTACAGTTTGTGTGACCGGAGGCTAGTAGAAGAAAAGAAGGCCAATAATAAGAAACTTTTCCAAATAAAAAATCCCCAGCGCTTACATGATCTAGTTGATCAACGCGAGCAGGAGATTAGAAAAAATAGAGATATTCTAGCCGAAATGATGCCGGGGCTAAAATCAAAATATAATTTGGTATTTCGAAAGCCAGGAATAAAGTTTTATGAGGGTAAAGAGGGTGTTAAGAAAGTAATGTATGATTCTCTATCCTCAAAGACGGAAATTTTTACTTATCTTGATGTCGAAGCTGTCCAAAAACATATTCCCAAGATAAACATTGCCTATGTCAGAAAGAGAAATGCTTTGGGTATTAAAAAAAGGATGATCACCATTGACTCACCCTATGTAAGAAAGCGAGCAGCTACCTACAATCCCGATACAACCCAAATACGCTTTCTCGACTATAAGCAATACCCCTTTGCTACTGCTATGCAGATTTATGATAACAAGGTCAGCTATATGACCCTGGAAAAAGAGAATAAAATCGGCGTAATAATTGAAGATAAAAATATCTCCGCCATGCATCGCGTTCTTTTTGAATACACCTGGATAACAGCGCAAACTCTCCAGAATCTGATCCAAAAATAATCGATTTGGACAATGTTTGCCCTAACCTTCATTCTCAGTCTGAGGATTTTTTTCTAGTACGATATAAATCTCGCCGCTTTTTTTATCAGGCTTGAAATATCGCGTCAGCAGATATCCTCCATCTCCTAGCCTAGCCTCCAGTAACTGGCTTAACTCTTCTTGCTGCGTATCTTGATCAAAAGAAAATATTTCGTATCCCAGATTGTCAACATTCTGTTGCCTCTCAGACATCAGCTCAGTAACACTTCTCTGCCGACTAATTAATTTACTATTTAATTGATTGTCGCGAACAATTTCCATAAACTGCTGGCCACTATCTTCATAATCAACCATAGAATCAATAACAAAACCATATCTCTCAACATAACTAGCCGTAATAGAAGACGCTGGGTTTGCTTCTCCAATGATAATATTGTGCTTTGATTCTTCGTCCACTACTTGTCGGAAAAATTCGCCGCCAATTTTTGAACCTCTAGCACCAGCCACTATATTGAATCCACCAATGTGACCTTTATTGAACCTAACAAATCCTACCAAGCCATCTTCCTGATGTCGGAGAATATAAAAACGGCTACTGGGATCTTCCAAGCCTTCGTCAAAGGTATTAAGGGTCGCTTTTAGCAATTCAGGTGAATAACCAGGTCTATTATTGACATGAATTTCGCTCATTCTTCTTTTATCTTCATCATCTAACTCGCCAGCCTCAGTTACCTCAAGCGACACATCGCGAAATTCGGAAAAATCTACCGAACCCTCATCAGTCATAGCCTTAAAAGTGCTAGCAAACAAAAGCGCTCCAGCCTTAACATCCTCTAATTGCTTTAATATCTGTTCTGCGCTGATTTCCCTCTGTGCTTTGGTAGACCCCATTCTGTCAGCGTAGTGCACCAACAACTGCTGTCCCCGCCGGAGCAAGTTGTCAGTGATCTGATTACTGGTTTCCTCGCTATAATCACGCTCCGATCGAAAATTACTTTGCAAATACTCGCGTACTCGATTGGCCGCATCAACAATCTGATTATATTTGGCAAAAATAGCCTCGGCAGCTTCCTTGGGAGCACTCTCACCCAACGCCAATATCTTCTCTCCCATGTCCTGTGAATATTCCAGACTTAAGAACGTCCGCAAGCCATCTCGACCATACTCACTAACAAATTTCTGTGCCTCTTTAACATTATCAATATCTTTATCCCGCAAAAAAGCCAAAAACCACATTTGTTCACGCAAGCTAAAATCTGCTAATTTTACACCAAAGTCTTCTTCTATTTCCTGTCGCATAACCATCGACTGCAGATAGTCAAAATCGCGTAAAATCTCCGCCTGTTTTGTTTTATCACTACTGGATAAACCAGCTCGCTGGGTAAACATAGATTCGTCTTCTATTTTTCTTACTTCCGCTAATTTCCACTTCTTTTCTGGCTTCTCCGCTGGCTCTAAATATCCATATAATCTACCATCCAACATAAAAACACCAGCTTTACCGGGGGCAATTGGTAATATATTTATTTTATTCATATCTAATCCTTCTATTCCATACTCACTCTTTTTTGAAGTGTCTGCTTCTTTTGCTTCCCGACTACTTCTATTTTCAACGCCTTTTTGAATATGTCCGGCTTTTTTCTTAATAAAATAGCTGCGGGATTCTTTTTCTACTCTTTGTAAGGCCTGTGTTAACTGATCTGTTAGTTTTTTAGAATTATTCCAATTTTCACCCCACTGTTTTATCCCGTACATAAGATCTAACAATTGTCCACTTTGACCAACATTGGCAAGTCTCTCAGGCTGAAGCCTCTCAGCTAAAAATTCCGAAAGATTAAAATGCGCAACGTAATTAAGTGAAGAGGCGAGGTTTCTCCTCATTCCGGGCGATAAATCTTTTTTCGCGAAGAACCGTGCCCCTTCCGTAAATAAAATCTCCGGCTGAACTACTTGGGCATCCTGGCCAAATCCACTAAAAAAACTCTCCACTGCCGCTGGGTATTTATCATAAAGATCCGGCAGAGCTTTCATTGTTTTATCAGAGATCGATCCTTGACTAATTTTTCCCCCAGCATGAGAAAGTAAAAAAGCACGGCTTAACAAGAAAGCAGTTCGCTCTCCCCCGTCTTTATCTTCTAGCTGAGAAAATGTTCTCTCTAGTAAGCTATCGACCACTTGCTGCGATAACTGATTAAGTTCAGTGCCTCCAGACTCATCACGTGCAACCAGGAAGCCAACAATTTCATCCAAGCCAGCCTTGGATAGACACTTGAGCAAAGCCACTTCCTGGGGAAATCGCTGCTCTGGCTCAGTAGCTAAATAATCATTGAACAATTCTTCCAAATTAGCCCCTGTTTGCTCTTGTTCCATTTGAATATCTCTCGCTGCATCGTATTTTGTGACTGCTGACCCCTCGACCATAGTAATTTAATGCTATTAGATTGATATAATATTATTTAACAACGACTCTCTCAATGATTCTACAAGCTACCCCCGCACCTGACCATCTCCCCGCACCACCCACTTATAGCTAGTCAGCTCTTTGAGTCCCATTGGCCCGCGGGCGTGCAGCTTCTGGGTACTAATGCCAATCTCCGCCCCCAGGCCAAATTGCGCTCCGTCGGTAAAGGCAGTGGAAGCGTTGACATACACGGCCGCGGCATCCACCCGCTGGAGAAAATAATCGATTGTTAATTGATCTTCGGCAACAATCGCCTCGCTGTGCTGGGAGCTATACTGGCCGATATGCTCGACTGCTTCTTTGACATCGGCCACCGTCTTGATCGACATTTTTAGTGCTAAAAACTCAGTGCCAAAGCTACTCTCGTCCGCTTTTTTGAGCAAATCATCACTATATTTCCCTTTTAGAGCTTCGTAAGCTTCTTCGTCCGCCAGAATTTCCACTTTTTCTTCGGCTAGCAACTCAAGTAGCTCTGGTAAATCACTCAACCTATCTCGGTGTACTACTAAAGTATCAAGAGCGTTACAAACACTGGGTCGCCGTGTCTTGGCATTAAGAATTATCTGAGCGCCCTTGACCAGATCACCGCTAACATCAAAATAGGTATGCACAATTCCCGCCCCAGTTTCAATCACCGGTACTTTAGAATTTTCACGGACAAAATTTATCAGCTTGTAACCACCCCGCGGGATTATTACATCCACCTGACCGTGCGCTTCCAACATGGCGGCTGTCTCTTGCCGATCATTGGAAAGTAAGCAGATTATATTCTCGTCAACCGAGTGCTCACGCAACACCTCCTGGATGATTTCCACTAGAATTTTGTTAGAGTACTGAGCTTCCTTGCCGCCCTTGAGTACACAAGCATTGCCCGATTTAAAACACAGGGAGAATACATCACAAGTCACATTGGGACGCGCCTCGTAAATCATACCAATCACTCCTAGCGGTACACAGACTTTCGACAGCTCTAATCCATTTGACAGCTTTCTCTCTTCTAGTATCTGTCCTACTGGATAGGGTAGGGCAGCTACATTTTGGACATCACGGGCTATCCCTTCGATTCTCTCTTCCGTTAATTGCAGTCGATCATAACGAGGATCGCTTTCTTCCATTTGCGCCAAGTCTTTTGCATTGGCCGCGAGGATATCGCTCTTTTTGGCTAACAAAAGCTCAGCAAAGCCTTGGAGGACTTTGTTAATATCTTGCTCAGATAAGCCAACCAACGATTGGCTGGCTTTTTTGGTAGCGATGAATTTATTGCCTTTAAATTTCATTGAGATTGATTATTCGATCTTGTAGTTACCTCTAGTGTGCCGTAAAAACCCTTGATCGGTCAAGCGGGCACGGTTTCCGCGTAGCGGAAGAGCGAGACCGATCACGGAATCGGATTTCCTCGCTGGGGAAATCCGATGTGTTTTTGAGGTATACTAGAGGTAACTACTCATTCAACTCCTCTGACCTCTTTTTCGCTTTAGTTAAAGCCCGCGCCACAACCTCGTCCAATTTATCCTGCGCAAAACTATTCAAAGCCGCTTCCGTCGTTCCTCCTTTAGAAGCCACCGCTTCTACCCATTCTCCGGAGCTCCGATTGCCCTGCCCCAATAGCTCTGCCGCCCCTTGAAAAGTATTTTCTGCGATCGCACGCGCCTCTTCCTGATTGAAACCCATTTCTCGCGCCTGCGCAGTCAGAATTTGACACAAATAAAAATAATAAGCCGGCCCCGATCCACTCAGAGCAGTAATCGAATCAAGCATTTTCTCTTCGGCCACCTCTACCTGATAGCCAAAGGCAGAAAATATCTGACGTGCTAATTTTCTATCATCGTCAGCAGCTTTCGCCGAAGCAATCCAACCCGTCACTCCCTTACCGACTTTGATTGGTAGATTGGGCATACAGCGAATTATTCGATCTGCGCCTAGAACACTCTGCAATTTATTAACCAGTACTCCAGCTAACATCGAAATTACTAATTTGTCCTGACAAGCATCCCCTAACTCAGCCGCTAAATCTCCCAATGACTGCGGTTTGATCGCCAAAATAACCACATCAACCTGATCTACCAACTCTTCAACACTATCCGCAGAATTCTTAATTCCTGCCAGCTGACAGACACGGCTTACCTCTTTCTTCTTACTTCTATCATACCCCCACAACTGCTCAGTCGGGAAAATCTTCTCCAGCCCCTGGTAGAAAGCTTCTCCCATATTCCCCAAACCAATTATGCCAATTTTATAATTCATGGTTCTAAATATAAATAATCATATCTAACTAACGGTTTAGCTCCTTTTTGTCCCATCACTTTATTAGCTTCGGCTGTGTCATATTGAGCTACCCCCACTCCAATATCGTTATCTTTTTCTCCCTTGATTTTAACAATATCACCCTTAACAAAATCGCCCTCAATTTTAATAACCCCCACTGGTAACAAGCTGGCAATCTTTTTCTGGGAAGTCAGTACTTCCTCTGCTCCTTGGTTAATATAGACCACTCCCTTCTCTTGCCCCTTAGTATGCGCCATCCACTTTTTGACACTGGAGGCTTTTCTCTGGGGTATAAAGGTGGTGCAAATGGCTTTCCCCACTAGTAAGTCTGGCAAAATCCCCTTCTTCTTGCCATTAGCGACATAGGTGGTGATACCTAGATCAGCCGCCCGACGCGCCATAGTCACTTTGGTGAGAATACCACCCCGACCCATTTTGGATTTCTGGTTAGGTTTCTCACACAAGGGTAAATTTTCATCGTCCGGCTTAATTTCCTCGATTACCTCGCCCCGGCCATCTACCGGACAGCCTTTGTACACTCCATCAACATCTGTCAAAATAATTAATTTATCAGCGTCAACCATAGAAGCCACTAAAACTGCTAATTCATCGTTATCAGTGAACATCAACTCATTTATCGCCACCGCATCATTCTCATTAATGATGGGTACAATATTATGATGTAACAATGCTCCTAGACAATTTTTGATATTTAAATAATGTTGGCGATCACGAAAATCTTCCTTGGTAACCAACACTTGAGAACATTTGAGATCATACCTGGTAAAATATTTGGCGTAAGTATTGACCAGTTCAACCTGACCAGTTGCCGCCAACACCTGCCGATAAATGACCCTATCAGCTTTACTGGCCGTTGGCACAATAGAACGACCAGCTCCTACTGCCCCCGAAGAGACGACAATAACATCATAGCCTTTTTGTTTTAACTTCACTGCTTGGTGAGCTAGACTCTTGATATTTTTCTCGTCCAATAGGCCGCTATCTTGAGTAATAACGTTTGTGCCTATTTTAACAACAATTTTCTGGGGTGATTTTTCACTCATATTTACAATTAAATACTCCTCCATCATAACAGAAAAAACGAGAAAAAAAAGTGTTGATGTAATACGTATTGCTATTGTTTCTCATTAGTCTATATGCTACATTAAGTGATAATAGCACTATCAAGTGTTCGTTTTTCGCTTTAAAACAAGCCAAAATTATGCATATTCAGTGGTGTGGACAATCATGCTTTAAGTTACAGACAAAAGATACAATTGTCGTAATTAATCCTTACAA
>JBDRPV010000019.1:0-4457 GCA_043826745.1 Parcubacteria group bacterium | reverse complement strand
AATCGCATTAACAATAGTGTCGGCCTACAATTAGAAGTACATCAACACAACCGTAAAGTGATTAAGCTTTATAAAGAACTTGGTTTTAAGACTGATAATATTTTGCTATCGAACGAATTTAATAAAAAGACCAAAGGTTTAAAATAAACTATTTTACTTTCATTACCTCCGGCAACCACTTAATCACATCTGAGGCAATCACTGATCGCTCACCTAATTTAGCGGCTGCCTTATCGCCAGCTAAGCCGTGTAAATAAACAGCGGTGCTGGCCGACTCAAGCGGCTGTTTGATATTCTGCGCCCAGAGAGTGGCTAGAATGCCCGTCAGAACATCGCCGGTACCCGCGGTGGCTAGCGCGCGACTGCCAGATTTATTCAACACCGCTTGCCCGTCTGGTCCGGCGATTATTGTCTCTGGTCCTTTTAAGATTATATTAACTAGCCATTTCTGAGCATGATTTTGGGCTATTTTAGTGCGATTGTTTTTGATATTTCGCAAACTAGTCAACCGCGCCATCTCCCCCTCGTGCGGAGTGATGATCGTTTCCCGCTTGCGCTGAGTTAATAACTTATCCGCTTGACCAACTAAAGCGTTCAAACCATCAGCATCCAGCACCAACGGTTTATCTAGCTCTACCACTAATTCCCGCACTAATTTTTGTGTCTCTTTATTGCGCGACAATCCCGGACCGATAGCTACTACATCAAAATCAGCTGATTTTTTGAGGAGGACTTTTAATGCCTCGTAGCTCAAAGTTCCTTCGTCAGTCGCTGGACAAGGAATCGTCATCACTTCGGGCAACAAATCCGCATAAATTTCCGTCAAAGTTTCTGGAAATGCCAGCGTGACAATCCCTGCTCCCGCCCGCAAAGCGGCTCGACAAGTTAAAACGGCCGCGCCCGTCATGCCGCGCGAGCCAGCCACGACTAAAACCTGCCCGCACTGTTTTTTATGCACGCTGCCCGGTCGCGGAGCGAGAATCTCCGGAAAAAGGAGTTTGTTTTGGATCGTTGGATTGTCCATGGTATTTTACATCCTATCGACCCTTCGACTTCACTCAGGGTCTAATTAGATTTTACCTGCTCCACTTCCCAATCACTTTCCTCCACCTCCACGCGCAAGTAGGAATTATAATTTTGACTACCCTGCCCATACTGCGATTTAAATTTATAACTACCTCCACTGCCAACTCGCCCCGTTCCAATTTGCCGAATGCCATCTTCCTCGAAATCGTAATACAAATTATGGTGGGCGCCGAAGAAGGCCGTGATTTTGCCACGGAGGATATTTCTAATTTGACTACCGGAAGCCAACTGGTCGTTAGGATGATAGCTGCTGACGGCGGTTAGAGGGATGTGGGAAACGACGAAAATATTATCGTATTTTCCCTGGGCGTTATTGACTTGTTCCTCTAGCCAGCTTAGTTGCTCTGTGCCTAGCGACACCTTGGGGGCGTAGAGAATAATGAATTTGGAATTCTGCACTTCGAATGAATAATAAGAAGAATAAGAACCGTCGATAGCTATATCTTGAATATTCTGCTGCTCGTCCCAAAACTCTCGATAAGCTAGCGGCAATGTTTTATTAAAACTAGCATCGTGGTTGCCAGCGGAAGGGAAAAAAGCGATGTCATCCTGCTCTAGTGGTTTGATTGCCGTGTAAAATCCTGTCCACATTTTGTCGGCTAGACTACGCGAGGTGGAAGACGAACCGGCGATCATGTCACCAGCGTGGATAACGAAAGCAGGCTGGGGATCACTAGTAGCAACTTCCTGAATGATATTCGTAAACTTCACCGATTGTGACACATTACCAGCCCCACCATTGCTATCGGACAGGATTAGGAAAGAAAATGATTTGTCTTCTGGTTGGTCAGTGGAATTTTTAAGGCCATTTTTAGCTGGTTCTACTAGACTTTTTGGATCGTCTTTGGTGGCTGGCTTACCCGGCTTTTCAAAAAAGGGAGCAACGACGTAAACAACAACCAAGACCAGAGCGGCCAGGGCTAGAAGGCCAATGATAATATTGATGATTTTGCTGGCTTTCATTGTTTACTGTCTATCAGCTAATAGAAATGATAGACAGTAGTCTTCCAAATGTTGCCAAGATTTATCGTATTGTCCCGCATCAATAAAAGCATCCGCCAAAATCACCCGCAGGCGAGTCAGTTCTTTAAGGTAAGACAAGCGTTTCTCGCCGGCTATGGTCAGGCTTAATAATTCATGGGTGCGCTCAGCCGATTTTTGTACCTGTTCCTTATCGCCATTGACTGACCAATGTTTAGCGCGAGAAATTTCGCTAGCAATATTACCCATTTGCTGGCCGAAAGTCATCTTTTCCCAGCGGCCTTGAGAAAGTTCTTTGTGTATCGCTGGCATATTTTAGGGTATTAGTTTATTTATAACTTCTGCTATTTTCTTTTTTATCTCTTCGTCTTGTACCTCCATTGATCTATTGCCAGCTCGTGGTCTAATATTTATCAAAGAAGTGTATTCCAGACGATCGGCTTTTGTTTTTTCGGGATATATATTAGCTCCCCATAAATTTTCTTGTTGAGAGCCAGCTGTTAATAAAATTGCTTCACTGTCGGCGTGCATTTCACCACCCATTGCCATAATTCCTTGATCAATATCAACCACCACTTTAACCATATCGCCAAAAATATCAGCATGATCTTTTAGTTTTTCTGGTAAGATTTTTTCTTTGATTATTTCTGGTTTCATATAATTTTATAGCTATTTTGTTACCATCATACCGCAAACAAAACAAATTGACAATTTGACTTTATTATGCTTATATGAGCTGATCGTGATTTTGGCGATTTTTGAACATTGAAAATTCAATAGGTGAAAACCTTCGAGATACGGGAGAATTGAAATGCTGATGAGTGGGATTGATCAAGTAATAGTTGATTACACGGTTGAAGTTTACAAGCGGCTTCACCAAATACCGGAGCCGCACTACGAGACAGGAAAGACCAGAGCGCTTATCCGTGAAGAGGTGGAGCATCATGTCCTGATGTGCCACACCAACGGCATCAGAGCGAAGTGGAGTGAGTACAAGGGTGGCATTGTTGTGGACTTGACTCCAGCCGCCGCCGAGCCCGAGAGAGGCATTCTGCTGCTGCGAGCCGACTTTGATGCCTTGGTGTTTAAAGATAGACAAGGCGATCCTCTCAACGAAGCGACTGGCGTCCTCTGGGCTTCCCAACATCCGGGACTGATGCACGCTTGCTTTCACGATGCCCATACGGCTATGCTGCTCGGCTTCCTCAAGCTGCTGGCCGACACCAGGGGCATGGATCAGCTCAAACGCTGCCTGCGTCTTGTCTGGCAAGATGCTGAGGAAAACCCAATCACCGAGTCGGGTGGGGCTGCTCTGGTGCGCACGGGCGTGATGGAGGGTGTCACGGAAGCCTATGCTCTCCACCTGCATCCCCGCCACCCGGTGGGGACCCTCCTGAGCTACCCCGGAGAGATGCTGGGCAACTCGGGTCGATTGAAAACGGTTTTCCATGGACCCACTCAGGCAATTAACCCCGAGAGTCTTGTTAGAGTGGTCGTCAAGGCTGCCGGGGGTCATGTGGCTCGGATAGATTCTGAGGGAGTTAATGCTCTTCGAGTAGCTCAGCAGATCCTTAATGTTTTTTATGCCCGAGGCTTTGTCTCTCATCTGCTCAACTTAGGGGGTGGATCGGCCAGCAACATCATGCCACAGGAGGCTAAGCTAGAACTCTCCGTGTACGAGGGTGTAAAAATCAGCGACCTGCGTAAACTAGCCAATAATGTCGGCGGATTGTATGGGGCCAATAAAGTGAAAACTTCTCTTCACAAGGGTAGTGACAACACCCGCCAGACCGCACCTTTTGCTGCCGTCCACCTGGCCATGAACCTGCTGGCCGACCTACCTGTACGTAAACTTGGTCCCTGGGAACCAGCCACGCTTGAGCCCTGTGTTGTCGAGTCTGGCGAACCTGGCGAGATCGAGTGCTGGTGGGCAATTCGCAACATGCTCTCTCCAACCGAGCGGGATACCTACACCGAACAGGTGATCAAGACCATCAAGGCAGCCACTGATGTTCACCCCGGCACAACGGTCGATTTCACTCCCTTCAATGGCCATCCTACTCTCACTAACAGTCCTGAGAGCGTAGCTAAAATAGCCAGGCTGGTGCAGTCGGCTGGCATGAAGTGGTTGGAAAGCGGCCGGGCACTGGGTGGCGAAGATTTCGCTCACTACCTGAGCACTGATGGCGTGGAGGGCGCTTTCATCTTCAATGGCTGCCAGAAGGAGGGCTCGGGCAGCTTCCACACTCTCACTGCTCAGCCCCACCTCGATGCTCTGAAAGCCGGCACAACGCTCCTGCTCTCACTGGCCGCCGCCGAAAATTAGATCCCACCTATTGAAAACACAAAGCCCCGCGACTCTCACGAGACGCTGGGCTTTTTTTATTTGC
>JBDRPV010000018.1:0-2643 GCA_043826745.1 Parcubacteria group bacterium | reverse complement strand
ACGACCCCTGAGTCAGCTTTTCACGCCGGGAAAATCTGACGCTCATCCGTGAGCACACCAAGACGGCAATTCACTCAACAACCTCCACCACCTTATTCCTACTCTTTAACCCTGCCCTAATTATAACATCCCGCTTCTTTACTCCGAAGTGCTCCGCCAACACCTTTATCAACTCTTTATTCGCTTTTCCATCCACAGGTGGAGTAGTCAACTTGACCCGCAGAGTTCCACTACCCAAATCAGACACCTCACCTCGCTTGGCATTAGTAATCACTCGAACGTTGTATATTTTTCCTATCATAATTTATAAACAAAAGACCGCCCTTTACTAGACGGTCTTTATTATACCAATTCTGCCAATCCTACTCCATCTTCTTTCTAATGAAGGCGGGAATATCTAGCTCATCTTCCTTGTCTCCTGAGACATCATCATCGTCGTCAACAGTGGCAACATCATCACTACTGGCACCTTGTAAGTTGAAACCAGAAAATATGTCATCGCTCTTCTTTTTTTCCTCCCCATTATCTGTTTGCACTTCTTCCTCTGGTACCACCGTCTCAATTGGCTGTGTACTAGAGAAACCCGTCGCGATGACTGTGATTTTAACCTCATTCTCTAAAGTATCATCTTTGACAGCGCCAAAGATAACCTTGGCAGATGGATCAATGCTTTCAGTAATTATTTTCGCAGCAGCATCAATTTCCGCCATGCCGAGATCAACACCACCTGAAATGTTAAACAATACACCTTTAGCCCCTTCAATTGATACTTCCAGGAGTGGGCTCTCGATAGCTTTCTTGGCTGCGTCAACTGCTCTATTTTCTCCGGAGGCAGTACCAATACCCATCAAAGCTGAACCGGTGCCTTCCATAATGGCTTTAACGTCAGCAAAGTCGACGTTAACAATGCCCGGCACAGTAATAAGGTCAGAGATGCCTTTAACACCTTGCTGTAGAACATCATCAACAATACTAAAGGCCTCAGTCAAAGAAGTCTTTTTGTCAACGATCTGGAGAATCTTGTCGTTGGGAATAGTGATTAGAGTATCAACTTTTGATTCTAATTCAGCGTGAGCCTGTTCGGCAATCTCCTTGCGCTGCATACCCTCAAAACCAAATGGCTTAGTAACTACGCCAACTGTTAGAGCGCCAGCTTCTTTGGCCACATTGGCTACCACTGAAGCAGCTCCCGAACCAGTGCCACCACCGAGACCGCAGGTAACAAACACCATGTCAGTTCCCTTCAGGCTTTCCTCAATGTCAGCTTGGTCTTCTTCGGCGGCCTGCTTACCAATCTCGGGATTCATACCGGCACCGAGACCCTTAGTTAGAGTTTTGCCAATATTGATTTTAGTTTTTGCTTTTGAATTGTGTAGCGCCTGGGCATCAGTGTTAATCGCGACAAAGTCGATCCCGCGCATATTGGTATCGGCCATGCGATCAACGGCTGAACAACCACCGCCGCCTACTCCCACTACTTTTATTTTGGCGAATGTCTCCAGTTCCGGTTTAATCTCCATGTTTTTCCTTAATTATTATTTAAATATTAAGCTCTTTGCGAGCTCAGACCATTATAACAATGCCTGAACAAATTTCAAGCTCAGATGTGGATAAAGTGAACAATTATTGTGTTCTTAGTCTGTGTGAGTAATAAAGGGTCTCGTCCTTTATTTACTTATTCATTTCTTACCTGCCAGCAGACAGGACTATACATCATTAAGTCCGAATATGTTTACTATTAAA
The DNA here is from genome assembly GCA_043826745.1 of Parcubacteria group bacterium. Classification (GTDB taxonomy): domain Bacteria; phylum Patescibacteriota; class JABMPQ01; order JABMPQ01; family JABMPQ01; genus JABMPQ01. Next base: position 900 of record JBDRPV010000018.1, on the reverse strand, counting down.
AAAACAGAGCTTCTCGCTCTGCTTTGGAATCTTATCCTGAAATTTTCTACGGCAAAAAATGTTTGAACCACTTCTTAAGCTTGCCCACCGTATCATTAATCGAAGCTACTCCGCCGCCAAATCTTTTCTCCTCACCCATACGATTAAAGCCCCACAACAGCAATCCTTCCGCTACGGCATAGGCAGGGTCTTCCAATTTTTCGGCTAACCCTGGTAATTCGATTGGGAAACCTACTTGAGCGGGTAAACCAAGCTCTTCTTTCACTACATCAACCACGCCTGGCAACTTTGCGCCACCGCCAACCAATACTGCTCCAGCTGGCAACTTACTAGCTCTGTCTATTTTTTTCAGTTCTTTATTAACTAAAAACATTATCTCCGCCAAACGGGCTTCAATAATTTGCGCCACTAATTTACGTGATACCACTTCTTCCTCTCCTTTTTCCATCTTAGCCAAATCAATCTCTTCTTTTTTGTCCACTTCTTTCGGTAAGGCGATACCATATCCCAGCTTCACCTTCTCAGCCACTTCAACTGAAGTTTTCATGCCAATCGCTAGATCATTGGTAATATGTCCCGCCCCAATTGGCAAAACTGAGGTTTGTAATATGTTACCTTCTTCAAAAACTACAATACTAGTTGAACCACCCCCAATATCAATCAAGACTACCCCCAACTCTTTTTGCTTCTTAGTTAAAATTGACTCAGCGGCCGCTAGTGGCGAAATTACAACGTCCGACACATCAACCCCAGCTCGCATCATGCATTTAGCCAAATTTTTCACCGCTGAAGATGATCCTTCAATTACGGTTGCCTCCACTTCCAATCTCACCCCACTCATTCCGGCCGGATCTTTAACGCCCTCTTGGTCATCAACCTTAAAATTCTGCGGTAAAATAT
>JBDRPV010000017.1:0-6682 GCA_043826745.1 Parcubacteria group bacterium | reverse complement strand
TGACGAAGTTACTAAGAGCAATGAAGCTAATCATCACTAGTAGCCCCCAGCCAAAATGAATGGTAAGCAAAACCCCAAGTAGCCAGACAACGCGCCCGGCAATTTCTCCCAACGCGACCTTGTCCATTCGGAAATGTTTCTGGAAAACACCGATGAGAGTTTGGTTGAGCAGGATAAATAGGAAGGAGAAGGCGCCAATGGCGATGCCGTAGACGACAGTCTGAGAATAAGGGAAAAGCAAAGCGATAAAAGGGGTGATAATCAGAATACCGACTGCTGCTGTAAGCTTGATAGCTAGAGCGTTGCTGACAATTTTCTTTTCGTCGGCGCCGTCCTTGGAGATTTCCCGGGTAACTACCATATAAAGTCCGAGGTCAGCCATAGTGGCAAAGACGCTCAAGAAAGCGATGATAGTGGTGTATTCCCCAAAGCCCTTTTGCCCTAAATAACGGGTCATAAAGGCGATAGTCACCAAAGCCAAAACCGTACCAAGGGCTTTGCCGGCAAATTGGATCATCGTATTGTGGGCGACTTTACGGGCGAGAGTCATGGGGTGTGTTACGAGTCATCAGTTACGAGTTACGGGTTGATGAATTGGAAAATTCCCTGCTCACAACTTGTCAACTCATAACTCTTAACACAAATTCTAGCACCTTTGGCGGTGGGGAGCAATGGAGGGGCTACTAGTAGACGGGGACGACGAACAGCTCCTGACCGCCTTGGTTTCAATCATCGGCGGTTTTTTATTTTCATTTTTCTCACTTATGTTACTATTACTGCAAATAATAAAATAAAATTGCGCGTTTAAAACGTGCAGAAAGGAAACCTATGATACTCACCCTCATTGTTATCGTTCTGTTGGTGTTTGGTGGCGGGATCATCCTCTGGTTGGTTGCTACCTACAACGGACTAGTCAAAATGCGTAACCGAGTCCAAGAAGCTTGGTCTGATATCGACGTGCAACTTAAACGGCGCTACGACTTGATTCCTAATTTGATGGAGACAGTTAAGGGCTATGCCAAACACGAAGAAGGAGTTTTTACTAAAGTAACCGAAGCGCGGGCTAAGGCAATTAGTGCCCAAAAAGAAGGCGGCGCCAAAGCAACGGCTGAGGCTGACAATATGCTAACGGGTGCTTTGAAATCTCTCTTTGCCGTCACGGAAAATTATCCGGATCTAAAAGCCAATCAGAATTTTCTCGAGTTACAACGTGAATTGTCTGACACGGAAAACAAAGTCCAAGCCTCTCGTCGTTTTTATAATGGCAACACTCGCGACTTCAACACCAAACAACAGCAATTTCCTACCAACTTGTTAGCTTCCATTTTCGGTTTCAAGCCAGCTGAATTTTTCGAAGTGGAAGGCGAGGAAGAAAGAAAAGCTCCGCAGGTAAAGTTCTAATTTGTGGCTACATTATATACCCACAAGGATTCTAATATCCGCAAAACTTATCTTCTTATCACTCTTTTTTTCCTATTCGTGATCGCGGTTGGGTTCGTTTTCAGCTACGCGATGAATAGTCGAGGAATTTTGTTTTTGGCGGTGATTATCAGCATTGTGATGAGCTTTGGTAGCTACTGGTGGAGCGACAAGATTGTGCTGCTGATGAATAAGGCTCATGCCCTTGATCCGGGACAGAATAAAGAGATATATCGACTAGTGGAAAATCTTTGTATTACGGCCGGGCTACCGGTGCCCAGGATTTACATAATGGAAGCTGATTCAATGAATGCTTTTGCCACTGGACGCAATCCGGAACATGCCGTGATAGTGTTGACGACTGGTCTGATTGACAAACTAGAAAAAACCGAACTAGAAGGAGTGGTTGCGCACGAACTTTCCCACATTGGCAACCGCGATATTTTATTAGGCATGGTGACGGTAGTACTGGCTGGTTCCGTTTCTATTTTGGCTGATATATTTTTACGTTGGAGTTTTTTTGGCCGGGGGCGAAGAGACAGTAATGGTGGACAACTAGGTTATATTATTACTATAGTGGCGTTGGCTTTTTCTGTCTTGGCTCCGATCGCTGCCCTGACGATCAAGTTAGCTATTTCCCGCAAGCGCGAGTTTCTGGCTGATGCCGATGGTGCCTTGCTTACCCGTTATCCGGAAGGGCTGGCTAGCGCTTTAGAAAAAATATCGCGTGACCCTAATCCTTTACCAACCGTTAATAAAACTACCGCCCATCTTTTTATTGATGACCCACTCAAGAAAAAGAAAACTGGCTGGTTTACCAAAATGTTTCTTACTCATCCCCCAGTGACAGAGAGAATTATGGCTTTGCGCGGCGATAGTCCAAAAGAAACAACAAATTAATTAAATATGAAACTAACTTTCCACGGCGGCGCTCAGGTCGTTACCGGCGCTTGCTACCTATTAGAAACCAAAGAAGCCAAAATATTAGTTGATTGCGGTCTTTTTCAGGGTAGGCGAGAATGGCGTCGGTTAAATTACGAAGATTTCCCTTTTGATCCAGCGGAAATAGATTTTGTTTTGCTCACCCACTCGCATATGGATCATATCGGGCGGGTGCCAAAGCTAGTCAAAGATGGCTTTAAGGGCAAAATCATTACTACAAATCCCTCCCGCGATTTCTCTCATTTATTTTTATTGGACAGTGCCCATCTGCAGGAAGAGGAGGCGCGTGAAGTTGGTCGGGAACCTCTTTATGATGAAGCGGACGTGGAAGTAAGCCAGAAGTATTTCGAAGGAGTTGACTATGGTGGGAAAATTGAACTCACTGGCGGTGTTAAGTGTCGTTTTACTGACGCTGGTCACATTCTCGGCTCAGCTATTATTGAAATCTGGGCGGATGGCAAGAAAATTGTCTTCACTGGTGACCTAGGTAACCCCCCGGTGCCTCTATTGAAAGCCACTGAGCTGGTTGATAGGGCTGATTATGTTATTATTGAATCAGCCTATGGTGATCGCAATCACGAGACGTTCGAAGAGAGAAAAAATTTACTAGAAGATGCTATTGAAGAAGTGGTGGCTAATAAAGGTGTTCTAATGATTCCTGCTTTTGCTATGGAGCGGACGCAAGAAGTTTTATACGAGCTGAATGAGTTGGTAGAGAAAAGTCGAGTGCCGAAAATCCCTATTTTTGTCGATAGCCCCTTGGCCATTAAAGCCACCGCCGTTTATCGCAACTACGAAAATTATTTTAATCAGGAAGCTACTCACCTTATTGAATCTGGTGATGATATTTTCAAATTTCCTGGGTTGGAGATGACTGTTAGTGGTCAAGAGTCGCGTAAAATTAACAACATACCAAAGCCGAAAATAATTATCGCTGGCAGTGGGATGTCCACTGGCGGACGCATCCTCTTTCACGAGAAGCTTTATTTACCTGATCCCAGTAGCAAACTATTAATCGTCGGTTATCAGGTGAAAGGAACTCTGGGGAGAAAACTATTGGAAGGAGTGAAAGAGGTGATGATTATGGGCGAGAAAGTGTCGGTAAAAGCCAAAGTGCAAGCAGTTGGAGGTTATTCTGCTCACGCCGATCAGCAAAAGTTGATACGTTGGCTTGATCATCTAAAGCGGCCAGTACAGCAAATATTTGTGGTGCAAGGCGAGGATGGACCGGCTCACACTCTAGCACAGAAGATTAATGATGAATTGGGGATGAAAGCAACCGTGCCAAAGTTGGGGGAGAGCGTGGAGCTGTAGGTAGTAGTCAGTTGTCAGCTATCAGCTATCAGTAGAAAGTTACAATCAAATTGTGACTGGTAACTGATTACTGACCACTGATAACTAATAATAAAACATGTCCGACAAAATCGAAAAATCCTACCTCAAGTACAAAATCTGTGTTTCTGGAGCAGCTACAACTAAACATTGTGCCGATACGACTCTAGCCAAGGCCAAGGAGTTAGGCAGAGAAATTGTGCGGCAAGACGGAGTGTTAGTTACGGGAGCAACCACCGGTGTTCCTTATTGGAGCGCGATTGGCGCTAAGGAAGAAGACGGGATTAGTATCGGTATTTCTCCAGCTGCTTCGGAAATAGCTCATATTAAAAAATATCGCCTGCCGACTGACTATTTTGACCTCATCATATATACTGGCTTTGAATATGCTGGACGTAATTTATTACTGACTCGTTCTTCCGATGCGGTGATTATAGTGTGTGGGCGGATTGGTACTCTTAATGAATTCACTATTGCGTTTGAAGATAAAAAACCAATCGGGGTGTTGATCGGTACTGGTGGGACGGCGGATAAAATTGAGAAGATTGTGTCTGAGGCTCATCGCGGACCAGGCAAAATTGTCTACGATTCTGACCCCAAGATTCTGGTGAAAAAATTAGTGCAGTTAATTGATGAGGAAAAGGCGGGAAAAGCAAAATAATTTATTTGTGCAGTTTTATCTGTTAGCCGCCGAGCGAACAAGTAAGCAAAGGCCCAAACCTTATTTTTCTATAAACAAAAACTAACAAAAAAACATGCCAGAAAACAAACAAGCAAAAATCGCCTTACTAATGGTTCTAGGAATTTTTGTGGTCGCTGTTGCTATTTGTGCCACCATCTATTATTGGCAAGATTCGGAGTCAGCCAGTACATCAGACAACGAAACGCGACTAACTACCCATAACAGCTCCCAATATAGCTACAAATTCCAGTACGACTCCAGAGTGTATAAAGTCAGCGAATCAAAAAGCAAAGGTGGAGCAACTGGTGCAGAAAGTGACCTAGCGACCTTAGAAGCGAAGCGTAATAATGGCACATGTCCTAAAGCAGTAACAGTTTTTATCAGCACTGCTACTCTGGAAGATGAACTAAAAGATCTTGATCTTAGGGTTGAAGGCGAAAACAGTGAAATGGCAATTAGTGGAGCTAAGGCAACTAAGAGAGAAGGGACTTTAACGGAAAACCAGCCTGCTTGCGGCGGCGAAGTAACAGAAGTTGTTTTCAGTCACAAGGATAAAACTTTTGTGGTTAAAGCACACAAAGATTCAACTGATTTGCTGGATGAGACTTTGGACTCGTTGAAGCTTTACTAGTTTAGGACTTTTTGCAAAATGAAAATCATCTCCAAAATTATTATTCCAACAATAATACTTACCCCCCTTTTGCTACTGGGCTTAATTTATCTATTAGCCCCCAACCGCTATAACATCCTCATTGTTGGCTCTGACCAGCGGGGCGAGGAACGGGCGCGCTCTGATGTCTTGATGGTTTTTTCTGTCCCTAAGAGCCCCACTAAGCCAACCAGCTTAATTACCATTCCCCGTGATAGCCGGGTAGATATTCCGGGCTACGGAATGGATAAAATCACCCACGCTTACGTTTATGGCGATCTTACTGAGAGTTCGGAGATTGGGAATATAGATTTGACCGAGCAAACAGTAGAAAATTTACTCGACATTAAAATCCACGGCACCGTCGAGTTCACTTTTGAAAGCTTCAAGGAGATAGTTGATTTAATCGGTGGTGTGTGGACGGAGGATGGTCATTATGATGGCGAGAGAGCCTTAGCGATGGTACGCGATCGTTATCGAGCGGGTGGCGATTTTGCCCGCACAGCTGATCAACGCGATGTTTTTAAGTCAGTTCTAACCAAAGTAAAGAATAAAGACACGGCTATAGAGGTGTATAATCATCTCAAAGAGAGTAATAAGGCCGAGATCAATATTGATACTACGCGGGCGGGTATGTTTGGAGTGGCTACTTATATCAGACGGTTTGGTCGATTGAGTTTGGGAGAAATAAAAACAGACTTCATCCCGGGACAGGGGGAGAGTCTATATTCAGAAAAATTTGGGGCGAAATTATATTTTTGGGTGATTAATGAGGAAGGGAAGGAAAAATTGATAGTCGAAACCCTGCAGTAATTTAAGAAAAAAGATATTTTTTTTATAAAGGGCTGCGCCCTTTGTTCACTCACTTCGTAAATAAAAAACAGAGCTTAAGCCAGCTCTGTTTTTAGTTTGTCTATTCCGTGAGAGTCTAGATTGGAAATACCACAAAATGAAATGCCTGAAGACTAGCAGTAGCGCCAGCAATATCATATGTAGATACTACAATTGAATTCCCGCTCTCGATAGTGCGAACAGATGCGTGAGTTGATCCGTTGGGAGTAACAACCACTACATATTCATCTGGCGCGTAATTTATACCGTCGATAGTAATAATACTTACAGTGCCACTGGGTACCGCACTGACATTAGTGGTTCCAGTGACTAAATTTCCCGTAGCGTCAACGTATCCATAAGCAATTGGTAAATTTGCTCCTCCCGTACCATTAATTTTAGCAGGAGTAACACTGTCATCATCTAAATCTCCACTAACTATTGTCCCATCAGCAATCTTAGCACTAGTGACGGAGTTGCTGGCCAGATCAGTCGCCGCTACTGCACCATCAGCGATATTAGTCGAGCTAACTATGCCAGAGCCAGAGAGAGCCGAAGCCGCTACTGTACCAGCAGTAAGAGTACCAGAGAAGTTACCGTCTTTGGCATAGACAGAGTTCCAGCGATTAGCGCTAGCGCCAAAGTCATTGGTAGCAGTTTCCGTAGGAATAACATTATCAGAAATTTTAATAGCATTATCTCCCCCCTTTTCTGTCCGATATATCTCACCATCAATTCTGACATCATCAGCTAAGGTGACGGCTATAGTACTATTACCATTGGCATCAACCGAGTTATTGACAATACTACCATTGAAGAAAGTAACG
>JBDRPV010000016.1:0-4193 GCA_043826745.1 Parcubacteria group bacterium | reverse complement strand
AGTCGTATTTCTTCTGGTTGTCCTCTTAATTCTCTGCGGATACTCATAATAAAAACATTATAATTATAAGATAAACAACACCCGTTAACTCATATACCGTCGTCGTGCCTGCACTTGCTGCTTGAGAAATTCCAGCAAATCCGGCAGCATATCGGCAGGATCTTCCTCTTCAAAAGCATGAATATTACTCTCATCTCCCTCACGCAAGCCAGCAGTATAGGCTGATATTACTGACTTAGCACCTGAACCCAAGCCGACTACCGCTACCACCACTTCTTTATCATCTTCAATCTGCTGCATAATACGTTGCACCGCCTCTTTATTCCCTTCGCCATCAGTCAAGATTACCATGATCTTTAGAATATTTTTTTGATGTAAGGTCAGCTCCCCGTACACTGTCTCGAGAGCCTCTTCTTCATCCGTCCCACCACCACCTTTCGTTAGCTCATCAATCAATTTCATTTCCATCTCATCGTTCATCGGTTCTTCTAGTTTTTTTATCCTCTTCGCTTTTGTCTCAAATTTGGTTGACCCAATCCGCAGTGGTTGTTCTTCTCTAGGATCTAGCAGCTGCTCAGCGGCTAGGGTTTCGCGGACTTTTTTAAATGCTTCTGCTAGAATAATTTGCAGTTCAACACATTTCCTGATCGGCTCGCCCGACATCGAACCAGACCCATCTTGAATAAATTCAATCTCTGTTTCTAGAAAATCGGGGTGCTGCTTTTGTTTCATGTGCGTCTTCGGTGAAACATCACCAGAGAGAACAGCCGACACATATTCGACCTCTAGCCCAGGAGTTATTTCCCCTTCTCTCATCCCATAGACCATCTTTTTTCTCCGATCTTCTAAGAAGACATCAGCAATCACTGCCGCCGCGTCATTAATTTCCTGTTGCCTCTCTTTTTTAATATCCTCCCACATTCTGATCGACTCTATCCGTATTCCCATTCCTTCCGCCATTCCTTTTCGTCTAGCTTTATCAAATTCTCTTAGCATCTGCTCAGCCCCTCTGGCTAAATCATCTCTGGGTTTGCCTTGGTCTGGTTTCCCCTCTGGCTTCGCTTCTTTTCCTTCGCCTACTTTTGTTATTATGCCTTTGGCTTTATCCCCCTCGCCAGGAGCAGTCGTCTGAGATTTATATTTTTCACCTAATTTTTCCAATTCATCACTTAGTTGTTTAATAAGTTGCGCAATTTGCTCTGGAGTTAATTGGCTACCCTCGCCTTGACCTGTGCCTGGTTGCATTTCACCCGGCTCACCACCACCTTCTCCATGACCAGATTGTTTTCCTTCCCCTTTGTCCGACTTACCTCCTTTTCCCCCCTGACCCTGCATTTCCTTCTGCTGTTTCCTTTTCTCCAACTCTATTTGATACAACTCCAACCAGGCTGGCACAAAAGCCTGCTGATGAGCCAAAAATTTTCTGTCTAGCGCTCCGTCTTTAGCAATATCAGTGGCAAAATAATTAGCAAAGGCTCGATTATCATTCAATGTTTCAACGGCACCGCCTCTCTTTAAACTCTGGTAAACACGAAATACTTCGGGATCAACTATCTCTTTTATACGTGCCGTTCTTTCTCGATCAGACATTCCTGGCGGATAACGATCCTCTCCCACTAGAACCTGACATAACTGTTCCGGCAGCGGAAATTGTATCAAATTAGCCCTTTCGCCGACATCTCCATATAAAGCCTCAAAAGCCAGACGCTGCCGATGATGTTGACCACGACCCATGAAGCTTTCGCCCCAACAATCAAGCTCGGAGTTATTAAGATGTCCATTAACTGCCCGCAGTATATTTGCTTTATCTTGGGGGTTTTCGGCTAATTCTTCTGGAATAATATCCTCTCTGCCCAAATCAGCTACCATTCTATCATCAAGCCTTTTAACTTCCGGAGCGTGATGACCCGCTTCGTGTGAAAGCAGGCCTTCGAGTGCTTCCCTTGACCTTCCCCTAATTGCATGAGGATTTAAACTGATTTGCCTAGTTTTCATGTTTGTCATTCCCATCGGATCACCAGAGCCCAAGCTACTATCAATCACAAAACTAAACCTTCCTGAAGCTCTGGAAACAGCTTTCAGATAATCGGGAGAAACTATATTTTTAATATCCTGAACCGTGAGTTCTTCTCCTACATCCCGTTCCGGTGGTTCTTCTTGTCCATCTTGTTCGCCATCAATAGTTTCGCCGAAGTGGCGGGCTAATTCTGACATTGTAATTATTTTAATTAAGCTCTTTGCGCTCCGGGCGGGGCGGGGTTTCTTGTTTGAAGTTTTCTCGCTCGGACATGACTAGCTCGAGACCTTGGTCAGTGATTTTGATTTCTTTGGCAGCGAGGATTCTGAGATGCATGGCTTGGGAAGTAGTATACTCCCATTCTTCTGCTTGGCAATTTTGCTCATATTGCTCTTTCATCCGTGTCCATTTACTTTCTAGGTTGAGCTCGGCTACTTTGTCGGGAAAGAGGATTTTGAGATGCATGGCTAGGTCAGCAGCTATCCCCCATTGTTCTGCTTGGCAATTTTGCTCATATTGCTCTTTCATCCGTGCCCACCTACCTTCTAGATCAAGCTCGGCTACTTTGTCGGGGAAGAGTATTTTGAGGCATATGGCTTGGGAAGTAGCGTTCCACCAATCTTCTGCTTGGCAATTTTGCTCATATTGCTCTTTCATCCGTGTCCATCTGCTTTCTAGGTTGAGTTCAGCTATTTTGTCAGGAAAGAGGATTTTGAGATTCATGGCTAGGTCAGCAGCGTCCCACCAATTTTCCTCACCGCAATATTGCTCATATCGCTGCTTCATTGCACTCCACTCCTCTTCACTAATCTCTCTTTCCGGATCAAACTCAATCTTGCTTTTTCTCTCCGTCCCCTCCAAAGTCAAATCTCGCAAGCGTACTTCTTCTGGTTGTCCTCTTAATTCTCCGGTGATACTCATAGTCTTATTTTAAGCAGCCGCTTTCAATTTTCTCTCCGGCCTCTCCTCTGGCATAAATGATCTTGTCATCGCCATCTCTCCTTTCAGAATTTTAACAATATCTTCTATGGTCGCTTTATTTTTATCCCGAGTATCTTGTCGCTTTTGCCACTCATCCTCGGTTAGCCATTCTTCCTGATCAACAATTTTTTTCTTTAACTTATCGTCTAACATCAACCCAAAAGACGTGCAGATATTGACAATCTCTTTTGGCACCGATTTATCCTCGTATAATTTATAACTTTCAACTAACACATCATAAATCGCATCATCAAAACTTTTTTTGGTTCTTTGTTTAACATTATGACCATGCGTCTCTTTGGTGGTGACTAGTTTTTCACCGACATCTCTAATTGTCCGCCAAGATATCGGTATAATACTTTCTTTGCCTTTTAATAACTCTCTAATCTTAGGAAATACATCTCCGATTAAGACCGCAGTTTTAGCAATGTCTTCTTTGGTACGTAAAAATACTCCTTCCGCGTCACCAATTTCCGCTAAGCCTACCGTTAACTCTTCGGCCGTCGGTGGGAATGTCACCTCTCTAACTTTCCCTTGAGCACGAGATGCTAAAGCTTCCGCTACTTTATAGCCGCCATGTTTGCGACCGATGTTGGCGGTAAAATACATCCGCCAGTGCTCGGGAATATCAATTTCCTCATCATTATCTTCAAAATACCATTTCTCCCCTGGCTTAGCTGTCGTCAGGCCAAAAATTTGCGTTAAGTCTCTTGATTTTACAAACTCATCGACAATGACACTATCGCCTCTCCGCAAAGCCGCGATCATTACACCATCCCGCCAACCGTTTTTTTGCACTAAATGTTTAAATTTTTTCGCTAACTCCTCGTTGTATTTTTCGGCCACCTTTCCTTTCATCATTGTCTGAGCTTCTTTTAATTTTCCTTTTAGCTCATCATCTGAAACTTCTTCAGCCTGAGCTAGCTCTTCTTGGAGTATCCTAAAAAAAGTAGCTTCAGCTTCTTTTCCCTCTAATCCATAAGTTTCGGCGACTGTTTTGGCATTTTTTTCTATAAAAGTCTGAAATTGTTTTTCGTCCATTGCTCCAATTTGCTCAGTCAACTCACCAAAATAGTCCGTTTGGCTTTTGAACTCCAAGGCCTTGGTCCCAAAAAGCATGTAGCGAGTAACTTCCTCCGACATATCTAGATAAACATAATTTCGCCCTTTCTCTTGTAGGTAATGATGTATTTGG
>JBDRPV010000015.1:0-4113 GCA_043826745.1 Parcubacteria group bacterium | reverse complement strand
GTTAACTGATCATATTTAGTAATCCCCCCATCTACCATAATTTTTTCGGGTTTAATCGGCAATTGCTGAATATATTTATCGACTTGCCGGGCAATTTTTGTGACCACTTTTCTCAACTCAGTCGGTTTGTCCAAGACCACGTCAACTTCTCGGGCGGAAGATTCTACTTTTCCCTCGACAGCATAGACTGGTTTATTCTGACTGGCTAGTAACATCGTAAAAAATGGCCCGTGCCTGACAAACTTATCCCCTATTTGCTGCGCCAAAAAAGTACCGGTGCCGTAGGTAATTTTTGTCGTGCCATTTTCGGTGCCAGCGGCGTAAGTGCTAGCTTGCTGATCGCCACAAACAGCTAATACCGGTAACTTAAAACCCAAAATATCTGATTTTAGCTGGCCATACTGAGATGAGGATGGCTTAACAGCTGGTAATATTTCTAGCGGGATATTGAAAATCTTGGCTAGCTCCTTGTCCCATTGCAGGCGGCGGACATCATACAAAAGAGTGCGCGAAGCATTAGTCGAATCAGTTAAATGTTTATCACCTTCTAACCAATTCGATAAAACCCAACTATCAACCGTACCAAAAGCTAATTTATTTTTGTCGGCTAGCCCTTTAGCTTCCGGAACATTTTCCAGCAGCCACCAGATTTTAGAGGCAGAGAAATAAGGATCCAGACATAAGCCAGTCTTGTCAGAAATTATTTGGTCGTATTTCGCCTGGAGACTATCGCAAAATTTGGCTGTCCGCTTATCTTCCCAGACAATAGCATTGTAGACTGGCTGATTCGTGTCTTTGTCCCAGAGAATGGTTGTTTCTCGTTGATTAGTGATCCCTAGACCGGCAATATTTTCCGGGGCTATTTTGCTTTTCCGCATTGCTTGTCGTAAAACTGACTGGGAAGCTGTTAGATACCAGATTGGATCCTGCTCCACCCAATCTGGTTGCGGAGTAATTCGATCCAGGGGCTGATAAGCTTCTGTCAATATTTTTAAGTCAGCCGTGAAAACCAAAGCTTTGACTCCAGTAGTACCGATATCGAGGACGAGAAAATGTTTTGTCTGGATATTTTTAGTCATAAAGAAATCAAAAGCCCTCGCTAAAAGGGCTAACAGCTAAAAAACTTGATTTTCCATAATAAAGCCTATTTCTCCACGATCCGATAGTTCTTTTGTAAATATAATAGATCTTTCTTCAATTTTTGGAGCCGCTTGTCACCAGTCACATTAGTTTTTTTAACTGTCTGACTTGTCAAATCTAACACTGTAGCCAAACTAGCAAAATAATCCCCTGCTTCGACATGATCTTTGATACCCTCAACTCTCTGATCCTCTTCACTATCACAAACAACCCACGGATAATTAACTCTGAGCTGATAGTTACCAGTAAAAATTAGATCGTTGGTGTTGATGGTATACATCACTTTAATATTGGACTGGCACACTAGCAAATTTATTATTGGTGATAATAATGTGATCAAGCAAATCAATCCCTAAAATACGACCAGCCTCAACTAGCTGTTCGGTAATAGCAACGTCTGATTCGGTGGGCTTGACCGTGCCTGAAGGATGATTATGGGCTAAAATCATAGCCACAGCCGAATGTACTAGAGCTGGCCGAAAAACTTCCCGCGGATGGACAATATTGGTGGTCAAGCTGCCAATCGAGATAACCTCGTCGTGTACTACTTTGTGTCGACTATTGAGATAAATACCACGCAACTGCTCCTTAGACAAATCGCGCATATCTTTGAAATATTGGAAAGCCTGTTTGGGGGTGCGGATAACTGCCGCCGGACCCGTGGTTTCCTGGAAAAACCGCCGCCCTAGCTCAAAGCAAGCCACAATCTGACAAGACTTGACCAGAGGAACATTAAGTTCTTTCTCTAGTAATTTGGGGTCGGTCTGGCTGGCAATACTCTTTTCGCCATATTCTTTAATAATGCGATAAGACATCGCCATTATCTCTTCTTTTTTAGTGCCAACACTTAAAACCACCGCCAGCAACTCAGGCGTAGTTAGGGCATTAGGGCCATTGGCGATTAATTTTTCCCGGGGCTTATCCTGATCGGGCAAGTCGCTAACTCGCAGAGGATATCGCCGGTTAGGATTGTCGAGAATAAGACTATTATCCCGCAACGAATAAGTAGTCATCTCATTAAGATTTAAATACCTGGTAGCGGCATCAGTTCCTAGACTAGTTGACATAAGATTTGTGAGTTATTTTCTTTCATTCTAATACAAAACCGGCCAGCGAGCAAACTAATTATAATTTCCTCATTGACCATAGTTTGCTAGAATACGAGCAGAATAAATATTTATCTCCAACTATGAAAATATTTTACGGAGCCGCTATTCAGGGTGCTCGCGATCGGGGCGCTAGAGCCTATGTTCACCAGAAGTTAATTAATTTTATCAAAAAACAAGGCCACCAGGTTGCTTTCGACCATACCAGAGGAAAAAGTCGGCAAGATTCGTCAATTTTACTAGAGAAAAAAATGGGGCCACTACCAGCCACGGGGGCAGATAGAGCTATCCCAATTCGTCAGGAAATAATCAAAGCAGTGGAGGGAGATGTTGGGGCAGCAATTTTCGAAGTATCAACTCCCAGCTTGGGTACCGGAATTGAAATCGCCCACGCTTATCTGCGACCGAAGCTCGGGTTGTCATCTATTCCCGTGTTAGCTTTATACGAACGTGATTTTTGGCCGAATAATTTGTCGTCTATGCTGCGCGAGATTACACCAGCGGAGATACCTGATTTTACTTTGCAAGAGTATGTAGATTTGGAGGAGGCGAAGAATTATATTGGAGAGTTTTTACAGAATGGGACTGTCGCCGAATACGCTTTCGTCACGAAATTTTCATATTTTGAGACAAATGTTTTAAACAATCTTTGCCTGCCCGCAACGCTTCGCCAGCCCGCAAAAGCTACGCTTTAGCGTTGCTGGCGGGCGTAGCGAGGCGGGAGGGAGGTTTAGCCTAAGCTAAGCCGAAAAGATTTTTAGGAGATTTGACCAAAATAGGGAAATTGCAGTCGGAATGGTATTTGGCGACAGTCCCAGAATATTTGATTTGCTTTCGACGATCATATTTTACTTACTTCTACAATAAAACCCCTTCGTCAGGGGTTATTTTTGTTTATGGGGTGTGTATCTGCCGGCCGGCCAGCTAAAGGACGTTAGAACCTGTCCTATCTCGATGCAGAAAATTCATTAATATCTAAATGAAGATTCTCTCCATCGGTCGCTACTAATCTTCCATCTTCATCGATATATTTAATATTATCTAGGTTTACTTCTTCTGGTAAAACATTTATTACCAATCTTGAACCAAGGCCAATCACTCGATCTCTTGGAGTAGGTCTCTTTGTAAACTCATTTTTACTACCATCAAAAATCCACACGTATCCCTTAGCTCGAATACTGTTTTCTCCTACTCCTAAAACTTCACCAATAAAGTGACGACGAGGATCATTTTCAAAATATCGTCTTTCAATGATGTGTAATTTATCTCCGACCTTTAAAAGGTTATTCATATTTTTTTACTATACCCAAACAGCATTAAGTATAGCAAAGAATTGAAATGAGACAAATGAAAACTTGCTGCCACTTTTCGAAGCAGGCAGTTTTTTATCACAACAGGTTCTAACCCCAACAATCCCCCAACCAAAAAAGGCTTTGTTAAACCTTTTAAAATCCCATGGGGTGTACGGGAATCGAATCCCGCTACGCTCGTTTCATTCGCTATCGGGACAGGCTCTGTGACCTTTCCCGCAAAGCGGGACTGCCCTACTGACGACCTAATATTTTAATAAACTCGGCATTACCTTTCAATCCTTTGTAATATCTTTCAAGTCTGGCAGCTTCCTTTTTCTCAACAACTGATTTTCGATAAATTACTTTAAAAGGTTGATGACGATAATCAAATCCTTTTTTTGAATTATTATGTTCCTGAAATCTTCTTAGGAAATTGTTTGTGTAACCGATATAGCGCTTTCCGGTTTTTAGACTTTTTAAAACGTAAACCGTATACATGTCCCTCCTTCTTTGTAAAATGGGGTGTACAGGAATCGAACCTGTGACCTTCTCCTTAAAAGGGAGCTGCTCTACCA
>JBDRPV010000014.1:0-26382 GCA_043826745.1 Parcubacteria group bacterium | reverse complement strand
ACCTGAATTGATAAGGGGGTTAAATGAAGACAATTCAAATGCAAGTAGTTGGCGTGGCCTTAGACTCAAGGAGCAATATGCCCATTGTCCTCTTAAGAGACCGGAACCAGAATTGCGATAATATCAAGTAGCGGGTAGCATCAGCGCCATATTCATCTACTAGATCATTAGGATCAATTACGTTACCGATCGTCTTGCTCATCTTCTGTCCATCAATCGTAAAAAAGCCATGAGCGAAAATTTGTTTTGGCACGGGCAAATCAGCCGCGAGTAACATCGCCGGCCAGAAGATAGCGTGAAACTTAATAATATCCTTGGCCATCAAGTGTACATCAGCTGGCCAATAGCGCTTAAATTTTTTCTGGTCATCCTTGTAGCCGATTGCCGTAATATAATTCTGCAACGCTTCCACCCAAACGTAAGTTTTTTGACTTTTATCAAACGGTAACTCGATTCCCCATTTAACTGATTCTCGCGAAACTGAAAAGTCCTGCAAATCTTGCTTGAATAATCCCAGTACCTCGCGTTTAATATTTTCTGGATCAACTTTAATTTCATCTTTTTCTATCTGCCTCTTGACCTCGTTCAAATAATCACCCAGTTTAAAAAAGTAATTTTTCTCGGATAATTTTTCCGGCGCTTTTTTATGATCAGGACACTCGCCATCCACTAATTCTTTATCCGTCAGAAACTTCTCGCAACCAGTACAGTATAGTCCCTCGTAAGTTCCTTCATAAATTGCCCCCTTGTCCTTTAAAACTGTTAAAAAATCCTGCACTGCCTCCTTGTGCCTCGGCTCAGTGGTACGAATATAGTCATCATAACCAATATTAAGCCGATCCCAAGTCAGCTGATATTTGGCAGACATCTCGTCACAAAAAGCTTGTGGCTCCTGACCCGCCTCTTCTGCTGACCGCGCCACTTTATCCCCATGCTCGTCATTACCAGTCAGAAAGTGAACATCATCACCTCGCAGACGATGATAGCGCGCTAAAACATCGGCCGCTACCGTCGTATAAGCATGGCCGATGTGCGGCTTATCGTTAACGTAGTAGATGGGGGTGGTGATGTAGAATTTATTTTCCTTCATTAGCTTGATCTAACAACTTTTTATAAGCGAAGCCTTTTTTTAACATTCTAGCTGCTGCCAACCAGATAAAATCATAATCTTCTAGCTCATCCCCTGTTACCCATTTAAACTGACTATGTTCGTGACTAAGCTTTATTTCATCCTCATCGTTCTTTATCAAATTGGTAATGCCACAAAGTGGGGTGCCCATTTTCATATCTGTAGATTTGGTAATATGCCAGGTTTCATAATCGACTACACCTAAATTCTCAAAATTCGCCAATCCCAGCTCCTCCTTAATTTCTCGACGGAAAGCCTGCTCACCCACTTCACCAACATCTAATCGCCCGCCCGGTAGCCCCCAGCGACCCGGCATATCAGAAAACTCCAAGATAAGACATTTATCACCTCTAATCAAAACCGCTACCTGACTAACAACAAATTTTTCGAAATTTTTGGGCATATTTTAATTTCCAATTATTACCACAAATTCTCCCTTGGTCTCATCAGCCTGAAGCTGTTCTAGAACCTCAACCGCGCTCCCCCGATAAATACTCTCAAACATCTTGGTCAGCTCGCGACAGACAACTACTGTGCGCTTAGAATCAAGTACCTTCGCCAACTGTTCCAATGCTTTCTCTATTCTGTGTACCGATTCATAGAAAACCACTGTCAACTCGCTGTCAGCCACTTGGGTGAAAAACTTCTCCCGTCCTTTTTTAGTGGGCGCAAAACCAAGAAATATAAATTTGTCACTCGGCAAGCCTGATACGCTCAGTGCTGCTGTCACCGCTGAAGGGCCTGGAATCACTCGCACCTGCCCACCACTAGCATAAACTGCCTCGACAAGTTTACTGCCCGGATCCGAAATCCCTGGCGTCCCAGCATCTGACACCAACGCTACCGACTTACCAGATTCCAATAAACTGACAATATAATCAATCTTAGTTGCCTTACTGTGTTGATGATAGCTAACAGTTGGGGTCTCGACTTCATATTTAGCCAACAACCTTTTCGTCACCCGAGTATCCTCACAAGCAATCATGTCTACTGCGCACAATGTCTCCAGCGCTCGCGTCGAAATGTCTTGGAGATTACCAATTGGGGTAGCGATCACAAATAATGTTCCGATATTTTTTACCACAAAATTAGCTTATAACCATAAATCCAAAGTCACAACTATCTATAATTAGTGCCTAGTGATTGTTATTCCGCGAACCCCATTCTGATGAGGTGAGAGGAATAATAAACCACCAGGTACTATTCCCCATCCTCACATACCTCTTCTCGCAACTCCTCGCGCAATTTCCGATCCTTACCACTTAAATCTGACATATCACCCGCCCTCGCCTTGCAAATTTCATCTTTTAGCTTCTCTTTATCCTTCTCATCCTTGATTTCGAAAATATCAGACAAAAACACCTGAATGGCCGTCGCAATTGGCACCGCCAAAATACCACCGAGAATACCAGCTACCTTCACGCCTACCAGGATTACAATAATTGTGACTAAGGGATTAAGACCTACTACCCGTTGCATCACTTTCGGTACAATAATGTGATTTTCCAACTGCTGTACCACAATATATAGAATCAAGACAAATAGAGCCAGGATAGGCCGCTGGGTAAAAGCCAGAAATACAGCCGGGACAGCTGAGATAATCGGTCCCAGATATGGCACAATTTCCAGTAGTCCACCTAAAATAGCTAAAATCAAGGCATATTTAACGCCCAGCAAACTCAACCCAACATAAAGCATAATACCAACCACCAGCCCCAACATAATTTGCCCCCGCAGCCAATAGCCAATTTGCTTCTGGATACGACCAGCTAAATTCTCAATGTAGGGACGATGTTTCATCGGCGCCAGCGAGCGAATAAATTTTTTCAGGCTATCTTCCTGGACGGTGAAGTAAAATGATAAAACACAAACGACCACGATTGAGAAAACCACTCCCAGAATACCGGAGATCGTGCCAAAAACGCTAAAAGATTCACCGCTAACATTAGTGCTAATTGAACTTAATGAAGCAAACATATTATCAAAAGCTTCCTGACCGACAATATCTCGAGCAACACTCACTTTATCTACTATTGCCTGCGCGTATTCTGGCAACACATCGATCAGCTGCTGCGCTTGCTCGATGATAGGGGGAATCAATAAACTAACAATAACAACCGCAGCCCCGATAATAAGAGTGAAGATTAAAATAACACTCAGCCAACGCGGTACCCGTTTTTTTTGCAACCAATCAATCCAGGAATCAATCGCCGAAGCAATGACGATCGCCACTATGATCATCAATAGAAGATCGCGAATCAGGTAGAGAAATAGCAAGCCCACTACAATCGCAATGGCTTTCAGAAAAGTAACAAGTGAAACATCAAAAGTGACTTTTTTGTTTTCAGTTGGCATAGATCTAAATTTTTAATAATTTCTTAAACTTTTCCTCATTTTTATACGGCCCAATCACAGCCAAATTCAATTTATTATTGGCGATCACCTGCTTGGCTACTTTCTGGATATCAGCTGCTGTTACTTTCTCTATTTTAGCAAACTTTTCGGCGATTGTTTGGATTTTTCCAGTCAAAACTTCCTGCATGGTCAGCCAACTACCATAATTATCTGAGGTCTCCAGTCCCATTAGAGTTTTGCCCTTAATATATTCTTTGGCTTTTTTGAGCTCTTTTTGACTTATACCCTTATCTCGTACTTTAGCAAATTCACTCAAAATAACTTGGAGGGCTTTTTCGATCTTACTTTTGTCTAAACCAGCGTGGATTTCCAAATAGCCAGAATCCGTGTAAGTCTGATTATCGCAGTTAATATAATAAGCGAGACCTAACTTTTCTCGCACGGACATAAAGAGACGTGAGCTCATACCACCTCCGAGAATAACTGATAAAAGTCCGAGTGGATATTTCCGGCTGTCAAATATATCATATGCTCTAAATCCTAGCACAACGTGCGCCTGATCAGTATCTTTCTGATGGAGCGAGAAAGCTGGTTGACGTTGACTTTCTTTCACAGATTGGCGACGGCCAGTTGCTTTCTTTGGTAGACCATTAAAATACTGCCCCACCAGATCCACTGCTCGATCTTCATTAATATTTCCAGCTACACAAACGACTGAATTAGAAACGGTATAATGTCGCTGATAATAATCGATAAAATCTTGGCGTTTCATAGCCGTGATTGTCTTCTCACTGCCAATTATTGATCGACCAGCCGGTTGATCACCATATATGCATTCTTCGAAGACATCGCCCACGTATGACATCGGCGTGTCCTGATACATCCGCATTTCCTCTAAGATAACTCCTTTTTCCCGCTCGATATCCGTCGCCGCTAGCTTCGAATGCAGTAAAATATCAGAAATCATATCAAAAGCTCGCTTAGTGTGTTGGGAGGCCACCTTAGCATAAAAGCCAGTATACTCCTTGGAGGTAAAGGCATTGTACTCCCCGCCAATTTCTTCCATATACTCAGTGATTATCTTGGGATTGGGCCGCTTCTTGGTACCTTTGAAAAACATGTGCTCGAGAAAATGGGAAACACCAGCGTTACGCACGCTTTCATATTTTGAACCCACGCCGAAAACAATCAACAGCGTGACTGTCTTGGTATTTTTCATCGGCGCGGTGATGACGCGCAGGCCGGTTGGAAGTTTTTGTTTGGTGAACATATATCTAAGTTATTCAACATCATCGCGTAAAACAATCGTTGAAGCAATTTTATTACTTGCTAATAAATCTCACCAACTATTCATTCGTTTCTAAATGCAATGCTCCAGTCAATTTAAAAGTAGCCTGTCTTATTTCCTCATTAAAACCAGTTTGGGATAATGTTTCGATCCGCTTTTCGAAATATCGCCCAATAGCTTTGATGTACTTTGGTATCTTTACAAAAGGTATGTCCAGAAGCATATCAGCAATTACTTTCCTTATTTCATTATCCTCGTATAAATCTCCTAGGTCATTTAAAGAATCCGTTATTTGATCGATAACATCATCAACTGCTTGCGGATTATCTAAGTATTCATATAAATACTTATATTCATCTTTTAATTCGGAAATGTGACCAATGTTTCGCCTCTCATCATAAAGCTTGGCCAATAACTCATCTTTCACTGCTTTATGAGCTGAGTTAATTACAACTTTTTGTTCATTACTGCTAGGAATACGAGGTTCATGCTTAAAAAGCGTCTCACCAGAACCTTTGCCAAAAATCCGCCAATTTTTAAAATGCTGCACTTCGTGATCAATTATGCCCTGAGTTTCTTCGAGTGTATTTTGTTCTTCCGCTACTATGACATTATCTAAACGCACTCCTTGCACATCTACTTGTCTAATTGAAAAACAACCAACTGAACTCTCTGTCGCCGGTATATCAGACCTTCTATGCTTAAACACCAGATAATCTGCTCTGTCAGTAAAAGTCATTATAAAAAATCCTCCTCGCCTTCTGAAACTAACTGGCTTGATAGGTTTTGAATGAATGGTCAACTCAAAAACAATCCTGCCGAGCAAACTAGGATCATTTTTAATTGTGTCTTTAACAACTTGCTTATCAGGACTATCAACGAAAGGTTCAGATCCCCCACAATTGCGAAAACTATTATTGATAAAGTAAACTTCTTCTAGTAAATCTTCTTCTTTTTGAAGCTGGTTTTCAGCCAAACGGTGATAATCTTTTATAACATTCTTAAACTCTCCTCGAACATCTTCAGATAATTCTTTCAGGTCTACATTAGCGGAAAATTCTTCGTAATGAAAATCTTCCTTCCGTGGTTGAGATAAATATTTATGCAGCCGTCGTGCAGCCAAAGCCATTTCGTAACGCTGTGCCATCAATTCCTGTTCTTTTTCTTCACGAAACTCTAAGTAATCCAACTCATCTACTGCTTCCTGATTAATAGTCAATTTTTCGCCGCTATTTATCATCATCAATAATTACTCAAACTTATCTGCCAAATATCCCTCCAGCTCCTCGATCTTCACTCGCTCCTGCTCCATCGTATCTCGATCACGCACGGTGACTGCTTTATCTTCAAGTGAGTCAAAATCCACCGTCACACAATATGGCGTTCCAATTTCATCCTGACGACGATAACGTTTACCAATACTCTGGGTTTCGTCGTACTCGCAGACTAAATCGCTCTTGAGGTTATCGAATATACCCCGCGCAACCGAAGACAACTCTTCTTTCTTTGATAGCGGCAAAATCGCCACTTGAATCGGCGCTATTCCTTTAGGAAATTTCATTACCACTCGCGTCTCACCCTTTACCTCTTCCTCATGATAAGCGGCCACCAACGCCACCAACAAACTCCGTTCAACCCCAAATGTCGGCTCTAAGACATGTGGCGTGTAGCGCTCATTCTTTTCCTGGTCAAAATAATCTAGCTTTTCGCCTGATGCTTTACTGTGCGTAGTCAGATCAAAATCTCCCCGATGGGCCATTCCGAATAATTCCTTGAAACCAAAAGGAAATTTGTATTCAATGTCGACTGTCTTCTGTGAATAATGCGAACGCTTGTCGTCGGGATGCTCATAGTGACGCAAATCTTTCTTATCTGCTCCTAAGTTCATAGCAAACTCTTCTTGTTTAGTTAACCACTCATCAAATAATGGCTCCCACTTGGTATCTGGACTAATAAAATATTCAATCTCCATTTGTTCAAACTCACGCACCCGAAAAATAAAATTACCCGCTACAATCTCGTTGCGAAAAGCTTTACCAATCTGAGCAATGCCAAAAGGAATCTTGACCCGCATCGAATCCAGCACATTCTTATACTCGACAAAGATCGCCCCGGCTGTCTCTGGTCGCAGGTAGACCTCAGAGCTCTCATCATCGCTAACATTATTCATTTCCGTCTTAAACATCATGTTAAATTCCCGCGCCTCGGTCCAGTCTTTTTTACCGCAATTAGGACACTTGATATCCTTGAGCGCTGCGGTCATCTCGTCTAGCTGACCCTCCAAGTCCTTCCCCGTTGCCTCTTCTACTATATGGTCAGCGCGAAAACGCTTCTGACAAGCCTTGCAGTCCACTAAGGCATCATTGAAGCCTGTAGTGTGACCAGATGCTTCCCACAGCTTAGGATGCAGCAATATCGGGCCATCTAGACCAACAATATCTTCTCGATTGTGCACAAAAGTCTGCCACCAGAGTTGCTTGATATTATTGCGCAACTCGGTTCCATAGGGCCCATAACTATAGGAATTAGCAAAGCCACCATAAATCTCACAGGCGGGATAAACAAATCCACGACGCTTAGCCAAAGAAACGATTTTTTCCATTAAATCGAGCATAAATATTATTTACACTAATTTGCCTTAATTTTAGCAGAAAAAACCAGAAAGACTAGAGAAAAGAGTGCTATTTGCCTTATGTTTGGTTATTTTTACAACGAAAAGTTGACAGAGCAAATTTGACAAAAAGCTTGACATTCCCCCCAGAAATAGGTAGTTTGATTTGACCATCTTCGCCATTATTCTGTGTAGCGAGACTTTTTTTCGTGATGCACAGAACCAGTGGAGAAGATGGGTAGCTCTTTTCCAATTGGTTGAATGCGCTACTAGTGTATGCATGTATGCATGGAGAAGTGAAATGACAAGAATTAGGTACACAGGTGTTGTTGGCAGTCTCGTTGGCGAGCAAGCTTTTATCACCACGAGTCTGATCGAACGAGTGGATGGCGAAGACGTGGCAAAGATGCCCGACGGGAAAAACCGCCTGGACTTCGAAAAAGACGTCTTCCTCAGCATCGACGCCTTCCGGGGAGACAGCCTCGAGGTCGATCTCGAGGTGTCCTTCTGCATGGTTTGGGACAGCAAGCACGGTCGCTACAAGGCTGTGGCCGCGACGCCAGTGGAGAATCTGGCAACGGCCTCTGCTGGCGCTCAGCTCGTGACGGCGGCGGGCGGCCAAACTGGATTCCTGCCCACTCTGGCTGGTGATCCGTCCAGCTTTCTCATCCCGGGACCACACGCCTCCCTGCTGGACAGTGAGTTTGGTGATGTGCGCGAGGACGTGGCAGCCGAGGCGAAGCGACTGGGAATCGAAGGAGACATGACTCTGGCGATACGGGGTGAAGGCTTACAAGGTCCAAACGTGGCCGGGATACTGGAGGTTCTTTTCCGCGCCCGAATCCAGAAGCTCGGGGAAGACGGGTACAGGGATGACGCCGACACCAAAGCCCAACGCCTAAAAAGCTTGTTGTACTTCCGCGAGCTGATGGAGTGGTTGGGGAAAAACGCCGATCCGACGATAGATCTGTCGGACACTTTCCGTTACTTTATCAAGTTGGTGAAAGGGACCCTTCTCACTGGAAGAGACGTGGTTTCTGAAGCCATTCGGCAGGTTGTCCGCTTCACGACAGAGAGTAACCTGTTGGGTCCGAATGTCATTATCGCTCCCAGCGAACAGCCAGAAAAATTGGCTCGGCTCTTCGTGACTATGCCGTGTCTTTACGGGCACGATCTTACGCCGGGCGATTCAAAACCCGCAAATTGGGAGAGTGTTCTCAAACACCTGCCAACTCGCCTAGTAAATCTACTACTAGCTTATAACTGTGAGCCGCAGCGGACGCCAAGCATTGACAGATTTCAGGGCAGCGCTTTCTCTCCGCAAGCCCAAGACATATTGCGAAAGCTCAAGCAAAGTACGGGAACAGCTTTCCAGCACGTCTTGCTCCTCAAGTCGGGGGAGGACAACACACCCCACATGCTGCTCGGAATCAACCATGCCGTACCATTCCTCACTTTCCTGGGCGGATCCGCTGAGCTCCGAGAAGAAAATTTCCCTACAGAAGCAAAGGTCCAAGACGCTCGGACCCACATCCTCTCGCGCGAAAGAGAAATCACCTTAACCCTGCAAAATCGAGCAGAAAGAGGTGTTTGCACATGGTATAAGGCGAGGAAGAAAGAGAGATTGTCACTCGCGGATATTAACGTTCCCGGAACCTTCTTCAATGAAATGAAAAGAAGAGGTTCTGCCGACCTCTTCATCTCCTGGCTGGTCGAAGAAGAGGAGTAGCCAGTTCATTCAACCAAGTCTAGCTCTCTAAGCCACCACACTCCCTCCGGAACGTTGTGGCTTTTTTTTATTGGTTCAAAAAAGCGCAGAGATTATCTGCGCTATATTTTTCACACTACTCTCACTTAAAAATCCAACCGAAACTCCTTACCATGATCCTTAAATCCTAATCGACCATACAATTGATGCACTCTCTCTCGCTCGTATCGACTAGTAGCGATTAATTTATAACAACCAATTTTCTTCGCCTCAGCCAGCAAGGCCTCTACTAACTGCGTCCCTGTCCCCTGCCCTCGCAGTGATTCATCTACATACACATCTTCCATAAACCCAAAAGGCTCTTCGTGTAAATCATTAGTCATCACGTACAAATATGCCCGTCCAACCTCTTCCCCCTCTTCTTCCACATAAAACTTAATCCCATATGAATCTAGTTTCTTCTTCTTTATCTCCATCTTTTTCAAGTTATTTATTATTTTTTGAATTCATAGTGGCTTTATTGATTAAGGGTTAATATTGTTCTTTTTTACAGCTGCGGGTGTTTGAGCCCCGCCTCTGGCGGGGCGAGTTCCGCAGCTAATAAAAGAATAATGTTGACCCTTAATCAATATAAGTAAGTTGCGCTGAATTCAAAAATTACTAAATAACTTCTCTCATCCTCTCCATCATTCTCATATAAAACCGAATATTATGCAAGGTAGCCAAACGCTGTCCCAGATAATCTTCTGTCACAAATAAATGCCTCAGGTATGCCCGGGTAAAATTCTGACAAGTATAACAATCACAATCCTTATCTAGTGGCGTAAAATCTTCACGGTGCTTTTCATTGTTGATACGCAACACTTCATATTTTATTTCGTCCAAGCTGCTCAACTCCAGCCCGACATACAAATGCCCGTGCCGTCCGTTCCGCGTCGGAATCACACAGTCAAACATATCCACTCCTCGCTTGACTGCTTCCAATATTCCTTCCGGCCGACCTTCGCCCATTAGGTAGCGTGGCTTATCTTCTGGTAGCAGTGGCACAGTATAATCCAATACCTCTAGCTTTTTCTCCTCTGGCTCCCCCACGGCCAAGCCACCAACAGCGTAACCAGCGAAATCAAGCGCCACCAAATCCTCGGCACTCTTCCGACGCAAATCCTCATAAACTGAGCCCTGCACAATACCAAATAGTAATGATTTGCTCTCGCCAACTGCCTGTTTGCACCGCCGCGCCCAATCCGTCGTTAACTCGATTGATTCTTTGGCATAGTCATATTTACAGGGATAAGGGGCGCATTCATCAAGCACCATAATAATGTCTGACCCAAAAGCTAGTTGCGCTCGCACCGAATCTTCGGGAGTTAGCATGATCTTCTGACCATCCAAGTGTGACCGAAATTCTACCCCCTCCGGCTTAATCTTGCGCATCTTACCCAAACTAAAAACTTGATAGCCACCACTGTCAGTTAATATCGGCTTGTCCCACTTCATAAAGCCATGCAAACCACCAGCCTTTTTGAAAAGATCCGTCCCCGGCCGCAACAATAAATGATAAGTATTGCCCAACACAATCTGCGCCCCTAATTTATTCAACTCCGCTGGCGTCACTCCCTTCACCGCCCCCTTGGTCGCAATCGGCATAAAAAACGGGGTTTGAATCTCCCCGTGAGCTGTCTTGAGCACCCCTCGTCGGGCAGAGGTGGATTTACTTTTTTTCTTTATTGTAAGCATAATGAATATTGAAGAAAGGTTTCGATCAACCAAGCAGGCACTTTTTCATATTATTTATCTCTGGGGTTAGTTCGCTATGATTTTTTAGCGAACACTACCCCGATCTGATCGGGGCTAAGTGAGCAAAAAACTATAGCGAACTAACACACTCCTACTTCACCACTTTCCCCTTTCCCTGCGCCATAAAATCACTCTCCAGCTCCGTATCCAACGAACCCGATTCCTTACTCAACCGACTACTAGTAAACTCGTCTGACCCACTAAATGATGCATCTTTGACCAACTCGACCGTCTTACCCACATCAGCTGCCCGCGGAGTAATCTCCACTTCAAAATCAGCTTTAATATTTTCCGTAAATTGACCTGTATTAGCCGGGATCCGACCGACATCCCAAATTACCTTACCACCTTCGTATTTCAAATCACCAACGCTAACATTTTTAACACCGGTCCATTTGGCAATTTTGCCTAGGTTAATTTCTACTCGACCACTACCAACTTCATTAGTTCGATTACCCAGCGACAAATAGACACGATAAGTCGTTTTCTCACCTACTTGCGGGGGCAAAGGTCCGCTGCCGATCTTTTTACCAGCAAAATCGTTATAACGTGCTTCGGCCCCCAACGTAATTTCCGAATTTATTTTAACTTCCACATTATTACCCGGGATTTCTACATCAGCTTCCCCGGCTCGTGTACTAATCAGCTTAGGAGTAATTTTGAGGCTGAAATTTTTATCAGTTAGCTCTTTGACTGAGAGAGTAGAAACTAACTTTGCTTTCAAGGCTACGGCGCCAGCTCTCTCCGGTCCAATATCAGCCAGCTCTTCTACTCCACCAGCATCCCAAGTCACCTTCTCATTTTTATAAGTCCCCCGACTAACTTCAATGCTTTTACTATCGAACAAGCTGGCATCATTAAACTCCAGCACTACCCGAGCATTACGCAAGCTCTCTGTCCCCGTATTTTTATAGCTAAGGATAATATCTAGACTATCTCCCGGATTGACATTTAAATTTTCTTTATTATTAACCAGCAACTTTAACTCGCCCGAAATATCAACCATCTTGATGTCATTTTCCTTTTCTTGTTGTAAGTAAAAAGAATCTTGCTCATCAAATAAGCCAGCTTGCACCTTGATTTTTTCCTTACTTCCCACTTCGCCCGTCATTTTACCCTTAATTTTAATTTCCTTACTTCCCCCCGCCTCCAGCTTGGTTAAATCCCAAGTATCACTAACTTTCGGAGTGGGAGCGGCGCTCACTAATTCAAAATTATTGGGCCAAGTCACCTTTACTCTAACGTTGGCAATATCTGCTTGGGTAGTATTTCTGACAGTAATAGGAAACTCAAATTCTGATTCCTTTTGTACTGAATCGGGAACTTTGGCCTCCAGAGTAATATCCAAGCCACTAATTTTGCTATCGGCCTGAACGTGGTTGGAAAAGGTTGAGTTCACATTGGTTGGTCGATAAGTCAGACTAGCCGCACAAGTAACAGTCGAACCAATGCTGCCAAATAGATTACCTTTAATAGACAATGATCCACTTTGACCAACATCTAAAGTGCCAATCTGCCATTTGTTGTCCCCAAAATTACTAGCTGATTGACTGGCTACCGAAAAAGAAAATCCCTCGGGATATATTAAGCTCACTTCTACATCTTCTAAAGTCACTTTTTCATTGTTGGTGTAGGTAATAGTATAAGTTGCCATTTCCCCTACTCCAATCTCCGCTGGGCCAGTCAGGGCAAATTCGACACTGTCACCCGTAAAAGAAGGTTGGCGATTGGAAAATACCCACCAAATCCCTCCCACCGCTACCACTACAAATATGAGTAGGAAAAATACTACCCACTTAGCCATTCCACTTTTTTGCTTCGTCCGTCGTTTTTTCTTTCTAGTAGACATGATTACTTATCTATTACTAGTCTTTCGACGCCCAATTTTTCTCCGCCCTTTTTGGTCGCCATTCATGGAAATAACAACCACCGTCAGAATCACTAGCAGTAAAACTAGCAAAAATATCCAGTGGCCACTGCTGTTATCGTCCTCTTTACCCTGATGATAATCACCCTGAATAGCCGCAATTATTGCTCCCACGCCTTTCTCTATTCCTCCCCTAAAATCACCCAGGGAGAAAGCCGGAGTGACCTCATTGTCGATAATCTCCCTAGTCACTTCTTCATTCAGGAAACTCCCCAAGCCATATCCTGTTTTAATATGAACACGACGGTCGTTTACTCCCACTAGAAATAAAACTCCGTTATCTAAATTTTCCTTACCGATATTCCACTTATTAAATAGGGTGGCGGTGTAATCTTCGGCGCTAGCTTCACCCAGAGAATCCACTACCGCCACGTAGACTTCGTTAGTAGTGT
The DNA here is from genome assembly GCA_043826745.1 of Parcubacteria group bacterium. Taxonomy (GTDB): domain Bacteria; phylum Patescibacteriota; class JABMPQ01; order JABMPQ01; family JABMPQ01; genus JABMPQ01. Next base: position 13,175 of record JBDRPV010000014.1, on the reverse strand, counting down.
CTTGCTCAAAAACATCCAACTTTTGCTCTAATTGTCCAACATCACCCAACACCTCGGCATAATCACTAATATAGCCATCGGGACGCTCCGGGCAAGAAACATTGGCAGCGACAACAATATTGGCCACCGCCAAGCAGAAAATAATTGTTAAGACTAAAACCCCTCCCCTTAGCCAAGCTGGGAAAAACATGATTTATCCAAAATATTAAAATTGTTTAAAAACTCGCCGGCTGTTTTACTCACTCTCCATTCCTTCATAATACGGATAAGAGCTGAGTCGTAAAGGACCCGCCACGACACTAGCTGGAAATACCTTTATCTGGCGATTGTATTCGGTAACAGCATCGTTATATGTCTCCTGTTCAATTAGTATTTCCTGTTCGGTTTCGCTCAATCTTTTCTCTAGCTGGAGGTATTCTTCTGATGATTTGAGAGTAGGGTTGTTACCGACTAGAGAAATGATAACTTCAATTTCTTTATCAATTTTACCCGTTACCAACGACATCCCTTTATAATTATTGGCTTCGTGCGCTATTTCCCAAATCGATTTAGTCCGTTCAGCTTTGTTCACTTCCTTCTTGGCTGACTTTTTGGTTAAATTCTCTAAATCAACTAATATTTCCAAACGTGCCTGATACTGATCAGCGATAATAGTCCAGCCAGCTTGCACCTTCTTTTCTTTACTCTCGAGCAATCGGTAGCCATTGAAAAAATAAATTCCCAGGATAGCTAAAATACCGAGAACAATAGCGATAGTTAGAAAAAATAGTTTCTTTGACATATATACAATTGTTCGAAATGTTGAAATTGTTGGAGATGTTCGAATTGTAATAACTCTAACATTCCCAACAATTTCAACATTTTCATTTAAATTATACTAGATTACAGCTACTTGGCCAATCCCTTTACTTTAGCAATAAATCGTAACGAACGGGGTTCTTTTTCAATAATAAATTTAAGATAATTGTCTAATATTTCTTCGGTCATAGCTAGTGTTTTACCATCAATCGCAATCTGGCTGACATAAAGAAAATTCTCCCTGGCTAAAGCCCGGAGAATCTTCAAAGTCGGTGGTGACAAACTAATATTTTGCTTACCGCTGGACTGACAAGAACGACATTTTATCCCCCCTAGACGGTTGTCAAAAAAATAGTCGCCCATCGGTTGCGCCGCCTGACCACATTTGACGCACTGATTAAGTTGAGGAGCAAATCCTAGTAGCTGCAACAATTTCATTTTAAACGCTTGCGCCATTAAACTAGTTTCTACTTCTCCCGGGCAAATATCGCTGTCCATAATCTTCAAAGTAGACACCAGTAGATCAAAAATACGCGTGTCTTTGTACTCGTCCGGCACCAGTTGATCAATTAGTTCCGTCAGATAATAAACCTGACTAGTTTTATCAAGGTTGTTACGGATATTGGGGAAATGGGTAACATTTTGCACTCCAATAATAGTATCAAGATTACGACCGACGGCTAATTCTATTTGCACGACATTAAACAGATCAAGATGGCCACCTAGTTTAGATAACGTTTTTCGTACTCCCTTGGCCACTGCTCGCACCTTTCCCATGTTGGCAGTGAAAACAGTAAAAATCCGATCAGTTTCCCGGAGATCAGAATATTTAATGACTATTCCTTTGGTACGATAAGTTGGCATAAAAACGCGTTCGCTAGCAGACCCTTAAAGTATCACAAAAACTACTGTAAATCAAAAGCCCCCATTGGAAAAACGGGAGCTGAAATTATTATTCCACAGCCTGCTCACTATAATCTAGTACCCAACTGCCTGCCAACTAACCATGACAGCACCACTAGTACTTTCCATACTGGTGTAAATATCAAATGTATCGCCATCTGTTTTATCAATCACAACTGGTCGGGGAGCAGTTTCACCAACCGTGACCGGGCTTGATGCTGTTTCATAGGTAGCCGTGACAGTATAGGTATCAATGCTAGTAAAATAATTTGTCGGCAGATTGATAACATGTCCGGTTCCATACGCTTCATTAGCTGCTACTGTTAACCGACCCGTAATAATCTGACTGGCAGCCGGATTCGTCGCTGGTATTGTCAAGCCGCCGCTGGTAGCTGACTGGTAAGTGACTTGTAAATTGCTGGTATCATCATTCTCATCCTCCGCGCACGCCCAAGCAGTACCATTCCACTTGGCAACTTGGCCTGTGCTACAGGAAAGGGAAGCTACCGTATCACTGTCGCTATTGGCCACCCAAGTAAACCGACTATTGTCCGCCGCCGTCAAAACATAACCTGTTGTAGCCGCATTAGTCGCTGATAAATTCTCCTCTGTAACCACATTGTTACCCCCAAGCTTGGTCATCCAAACCGTACCGTTAAAGAATCCATCTTGCCACTTAAAGCTGGTAGAGCCAAAATCATTTGAATTTGTCAGAGCTGGAACGACTGAATCAGCTATTTTAACTGGCATATCATCGGCGGTACCCTTACTCGTCCCCCGCCAAATAGCGCCGTCAATTCTTACATCATCCCCAAAAGTTACCGGGATAGTATCGCCGCCATTTTCATCAAGAGCGATATTTCTAATAGTACCGTTGAAATAGGTTACCCCGCCTACGTCAGGTTCAACTGAACCAATATGGACATTAGGTAAATGCATCGTCTCGTCAGAGTGTAAAGCAGTACTAATCTGCATATAGCTACTGTACTCGTCAATGTAACGTCCAACATCCCCCACCTTGGTGGCAGAAGCTGGCCCGTCTGTCGACGAGGCAGGCCCGTCTGTCGACGAGGCAGGCTGGATGACTTCAGCATCAGAGGCATGTGCTGAATAAACCGTAGCGATCGCGATAACAAACATTCCTAAACTAATTAGCAACTTAATCCATTTTGTCATAAATTTGTTTTTAGTTTTAGGACTATAACAACCAGTAAACAAACAGCAGACTAGACCGCAAACTTAAAACCAGCTGCAACCTAAAATCTGCTATCTATAATCTATTTTCCCTCTTCTTCCTTCGCTTTATTCTCCTTAATCGCTTTCACGACATTAGAATCATCTTTCAGCTTTTCGTAAAAGAGAACATGTTCTTTATTAATAACCATTGCATCTTCTGGACCGTGCAATTCTTGACCAAGCTTAACTAGCGAAAATTCTGGCTGGGTGCCTTCAGCACTTTCACCTTCTGAACTCTGGGTGTCACCTTCGGCTGGCTGTACTTGCTGTGACTCTTGTTGATTAAGCTGCAGGTAATAAACTTGACTGAGCTTTACATACTTGGCTTTAGGATCACTCATTTCACCAAAATAGACCTGACCATTGCTAAGGAAAACGGCGTGGTAAGCAGCTTCCTTATCTGATTTTTTCTTATCCATGGCACTCTTAGCTTTAGGATAAGCGATCACTCCTACTAGTACTACTACCACCGCCACCAAGAGAATGACTATCAGCTTGGTAGGGTTCTTAGCGATCTTGTTACCGCCAGCTTCTTGATTTACTTCTTGCATTGTCATTTAGTGTTATTTATTTTCGACAATTAATTAACCCCTATCCGTTGAATTATAGTAGATTAGCCGATAAATACCAAGGTGGGGCTTGTTGATAACTCTACTTTTTGACGCCTAATTGTAATTCTTGACCTCCCAACTCTATTTTTCTACTAGCATCGAAACTAGACTCATCAAATTTTTCCACGATCTCAAGTTTATCAGACAAAGTTTCTTTATTAATATAGTTGCTATGATTTTTGAGTAGAACTGCTAATTCGTCTTTTCCATCTTTGGCTTCACATTCAACTATAATACGATCATCTACATTATAATTAGCCTCTTTCCGTAAATCTTGAATATAGCGGACAATGTCACGCGCAATGCCCTCTTGTCTAAGCTCTGGTGTAATTTTCGTATCCAGCACCACAACTAACTCGCGATCGCTTTCTACACTGTAGCCTTCTTTGGGCTCGTAAGTCAGTTCGTATTCGTCAGCTGATAATTTGTACTCGCCGACTATTAGCTCATTGCCTTCTATTTTTGAGCCCTGGCCGAGTGCTTTTTGAATTTCTTTAACTTGGCTGCCATATTTTTTTCCCAGGATCGGAAAATTGAGCTTAACTTGTTGGGTAGCATAGTCACTAATATTTTTACCTGCATCTAGCCCATCACCACTTTTACTGATAAATAATATCTTATGAACATTAAGTTCATCTTTCAGAAGAGTTTCCATAAAGCTTTTTTCCAGCTCAGCACCACCTCCAATAACTCTAACTTCATTTAGCGGTTGTCGAACTTTAATTTGTTTTTTATCACGAGCTGCATGTCCAAGACTGGTAATCCTCAACACAGTTCTCATCTGATCATTGAGGCTCTGATCGATCAACTTCTCGTCCGCCACTGGATAGTCAGTTAAGTGAATTGACTCTGGCGCCTTATCATCAAAGCTTCGCACCAAATTCTGATACATATTTTCACTAACAAAGGGTATGATCGGTGCCAGCATTTTCATGTAGCTGGTTAGCACTTCATATAGGACATGATAAGCCTGATTTTTATCACCGTCATTTTCCGACTTCCAGAATCGCCGCCGCGAACGACGGATATACCAATTAGCCAAACTCTCTAAAAATTGCTCGGCATAACCCATCGCCCCAAAGGTGTCATGTTTTTCCAGTCGCTCAGTGAATTTCTCGATCGTCTCGTAGAGCAGTGAGATAATATAGCGATCAAGTTTATTATCAAGCTTGGCAAAATCGACTTTGCCCTCGTTGGGATCAAATTTATCAATCGAGGCGTAAGTGATAAAGAAAGAATATACATTCCACAGCAAGATGACTTTGCGTCGATAATCGTCAGCTGGCTGGTAACCGAAATTAAGGTTTTTGAAAGGATTGGCGGCGGCGTACATAAATCGCATCGTATCCACACCCATCTTCTCCGCTGCTTCGTCAAACCAGATCGCATTACCTTTGGACTTATGCATCTCCTCACCCTTTTCATCACGCACAGCCGAATGCCCCAGCACAGTTGTAAAAGGATTAGTATTCTCTATCACTGTGCTCATCGCAATCAGAGCATAGAACCAGTTTTTAAATTGTCCCGGGAAACACTCGAGGATAAGATCAGCTGGAAACCACTTCTGCCAATATTCTTTGCCTGTCATCACCTGGCCATCAACATCAGTAACTTTATCGCGAAAATATCCCAAAGAAGAAAACGGCAAAATACCAGCGTCCAGCCAAGGATTACCGACGTCCGGTATACGCGTTAATATTTCCTCACATTTAGAGCACTTAATCTTCACTCCATCAATCCAGGGCTTATGCGGTGTATTGCCGTCAAATTCTTGCCAACCTTCAACTGCCCGTTCTTTTAGCTCTTCACGCGAGCCAATCACTTCAAAACTACCACACTTACATTCATAGATCGGCAACGCCAGCCCCCAGTAGCGCTTCTTGGAAATCAACCAATCATGCATATTATTTAACCAATCCAGCTCTTGATCCAGGCCAAATGATGGTAGCCAGTTAATTTTTTTGGCCACCTCGATCATCATCTCGCGCAGGCTTTTATTGTCTAGCTCAGGAACCTTTACATCCATCGCAATATACCACTCGTCCACCACCCGCCAGACCAGCTCCTCCTTACAACGCCAACAAGTGGGATAACGATGCTTGTAATCTTCTAGCTTGTACAGATATTTGCCGCCTTCTTTGACTTTAAGCGCCTGGAAAATCAATTTAGGATCTTGCTTAGCATTCTGGCCACTGAGCTCACCCATGCCAGCATTATAATTTGCTCCTTCATCGATCACATCGATCACTGACAGTTTTTCTTCCTTACTGAGATCAAAATCTTCTTTACCACAGCCTGGCGCGATATGAACCATGCCAGTTCCCTCTTCGTCCGTTACCAAATCCTCCGCTAATATAATAGTATGGAAAGTATCGGGATTTTTCTGGGCGGCTTTCTCTACCCGTTCCAGATCATCAAAAGCGCCAGCATATTTTTGTCCCACTAGATCCTTGCCTTTATACGTTTTGACTAATTTAAAATTCGCTTTGTCTTTTTTAAGCACCTTGTCTTCCAAATCCTTGAGGAAAATGATTTGCTCTTTGTTCTCCTTATGCTGATACAGTCCGTACGCAAAATCCGGACTCATCGCTACGGCAACGTTGGCCGGGATAGTCCATGGGGTAGTGGTCCAGACCAGTAGTGAAGTATCGGCAAACTCATCGGATTGTAGTGGCAGACGGAAATAGACCGCGGTGTGTACTAGCTCTTTGTACTCCTCGGTGAGAATCTCATGCTGGGAGATAGCCGTCCCACAACGCGCGCACCAGGGCACACTATCACGACCCTTATACAGATACCCACGTTCATGACATTTTTTGAGAAAATGCCAAATAGCGTAATTATTTTCCTCCGACATGGTGTAGTAAGATTCATCCCAATCCATAAATTGCCCGAGGCGAATTGACTGCTCAGTTTGAATCTTGGCATATTTATTAACACGCTCTTTGCACTTGTTAACAAACTTATCAACACCGTATTTCTCAATGTCTTTTTTATTCTTAAAACCTAGCTCCTTTTCTACCTCAACTTCTACCCACAATCCTTGGCAATCAAAAGTATTTTGAAATCGCTCTTGGTAACCTTGCATATTCTTGAAACGCTGGAAAACATCTTTCAAGGTCCGTCCCCAGGCATGGTGCACCCCCATCGGATTGTTAGCCGTGATCGGACCATCTTGAAAAGTCCAGTGCTTGTCGCTCTTGGCATTTCTCGCCTGGTACTTTTTAAATATTTCTTTGTCTTCCCAGAACTTTAGTACTTCATGTTCTAGTTTGACAAAATCTTGTTTGGGATTAACTTTTTTGAGCATGATACTGGTAAGTTAACACAATAATCAATATTATTCCTTTTCTGGCTGTGGAACTCGTCGCCCCGCTCAAAGCATCGGGGCTCCTCAAACACCCACAGCTGCGAAAAAGAACAATATTGATTATTAATAAGCATTGATTACATAATTAGGTTTCATTCTACAGCAATTTAGCTTTTTTTCAATAAAGATTAAGAATCTTTGTTTGCTCGTTCGCCCCACCTCAAATATTTAGAGCTTCGCAAATAAAGGGCTTCGCCCTTTGTTTGCTCGTTCGCTCAAAAGAACAAAAACAAGTTTTTGTTCTTTTTTCACTCACTTCGCAAATAAAAAAACAGCCTAAGAAGAATAAGCTGTGTGGTGATGAACTAAACTGCTATCAAATCTTATTGCGAATTGGTTCGTTACAGAGTGGGCAGTACTTGAGGCTGTTCTCTCTTTTATATCTCACGTCTTTATGACAGTGAGTGCAATAGTCCCATTTTAAAACCCAGAGAATAAGAGGCGCCGCTAGAAAAGCACCCAAAAGCAACGCAACGGTGAGAGCGATCACAAATGGGCCATCATTGGTGCCAGCAGCTTTGTTCACCCATCCAACAAGGTTATCAATCATTATTCCTCCCGAGCAAGTACTTACAGTTTTTTATAAACTTCGAAAGTTCTTTCCGCCGTGGCTTGCCAGCTAAATTTTTTAGCTTGGGCTAAGCCAGATTTTATCATTTTCTGTTGCAATTGTTTATCCGTCAAGACCTTCTTGATTCCGCGCGCCAGGCTCGTTTCTTTATACGGATCTACTAATAACCCTGCCTCCCCAGCCACTTCCGGCATTGAGGTAATATTAGAAGTAACGACTGGTGTCCCCTGCTGCATCGCCTCCAGAATAGAAAGGCCAAAGCCTTCATAAAAGCTGGGAAAAACTAACAGAGACGCTTCTTTTAGCAAGGCAAATTTATCTTGTTTAGAAATATAGTCGGTGAAAATAACTTTTTTAGTGAGACCTAGTTTTTTGACTAGCTGAAAGATTTCGTCATACTTCCAACCCTTGCCGCCAGCAATTACTAGCTGATGATTTTTAAATACTGACGAGGAGCGCAGAGAATCATAAGCTTTGATCAGCCCCTCGATATTTTTACGCGGCTGGAGAGTTGAGACGGAGATAATAAAATCCTGCTCAATGCCAAATTTCTTTTTGACATCTTCTTTATTATCGGCTGGCGCTTTTTCTACGCCATTATAAACAACGACAATTTTTTCATCTGGAATGTCAAAATATTTAATAATATCTTTTTTAGTAAATTCAGAGACAGCGATGATCTTTCTGGCTTGACGAATAGTTTGCGGTACCGCAATCCGGGTCGAAAACTTTTGCCCCTTGGGAAACCACTCCGGCTTGTGATAAATCGCCAAGTCATGAATAGTCACCACTGACTTACCTGAATATGCTAGTGGGACCGTGCTGGCAGGAGAATGGAATATATCTAGCTTTTGCTTTTGCAGATGTCTGGCGATCCAAAGATGAGAATAGACGACCGGTAGATATTTTTTGCGTTCCGGGTTGGGAAAATATTTTATCTCGACATTTTTGCGCTCAAAATATTTGGCGTCGCCAATGCGGGGATCAAAAAAAAGGACATATTTATTCTGGCTGTCGATTTTAAGTAAATTTTCCAGCAAAAAATAAGTGTAGTGGCCAACGCCAGCCAACTCACCATGTTTGGGATCAAGAATTGTACGACAGTCGATGCCGATTTTCATAGCTAAAAATTACATCTTCTCTGGCGCCTCGACACCAATGACATCTAATACGTTTTTCAAAACTACTTGCGTCGCCTTAACCAATTGCAAGCGCGCCATGGATAATTTCTCGTCCTCACCCAGCACCTTGCATGCTTTGTAGAATGAGTGAAATTTAGCAGCCAACTCCATCGCATAGTGCGGCAGACGATGTACTTCATAGTTTTTGGCGATATCAGTCACTAGCTCGGGCCATTTGATTAGTTCGCGGATGAGATCCAGCTCCTTGGGATCGATCAACAAACTTTGATCGGCTGAGTCAGTGTTGGCATTAGCCTTAAGCAAAATACTAGCAATCCTGGCATGAGCATATTGCACATAATAGACCGGGTTTTTACTCGATTCTTCCTTGGCCAAGTCAAGATCAAAGGTCATATGACGATCAACCGAATACATTAGATAAAAAAATCGCACTGCATCTTTGCCCACCTCATCCACTAGATCGTCTACTGTAATAAAATTATCTTTTCTCTTAGACATGCGAAAACCTTTTCCATTTTTCATTACCTGAACAAGCTGAGCAAGAATTATCTCTAGCTTACCCTTGTGACCCAGGGCCTCCACCGCTCCCTTTACTCTTGCCACGTCACCATGATGATCCGCTCCCCAGATGTTTATCAGGCGATCAGCTCCACGGGCAAATTTATTCTTGTGATAAGCAACATCGAAGCCAAAATATGTTATGTCGCCATTAGATTTTCTCACTACTCTATCCTTATCGTCGCCATAATTAGTAGCGCGAAACCAAAAAGCACCGTCCTTCTCATAAACCAAGTCTTTGGCTTGAAATTCCTTCAGTGTTTTTTCTACCTCGCCATTATCGTGCAACGACTTTTCGGAAAAATATGTATCGTAATACACGCCCAGGCGCTCCATTGACGGCTTAATGCTCTCAGTAACTATTTTCTGCGCGGCCTCCAACCCCACTTCATATGGATCATCGCCTTTTATTTCCTCGTGCAGCTTATCAACATAACCACCCTTGTACTCTGCTTGATCATCCTTTAATACTGAATGGCCCAGTACTTTAATCTGATTACCGGCATCGTTGACCAAATATTCCCGCTCCACCCCGTAGCCAGCTCGCTGAAAAATATTAGCCAACGTATCTCCTATTGGCGCCCAACGACCATTACCAACATGAATCGGACCAGTCGGATTAGCCGAGACGAATTCGAGGTTAATTTTTTCGCCCTTACCGATATCAACGTCGCCGTATTTCTTCCCGACTTGTGTGATCTCGCTGATTTGCTCCTGCAGATATTTTTCTGATAGGTAGAAATTGATGAAGCCGGATTCAGCAACTTCAATCTTAGCGAAAATATTTTTGTCTTTACTTAATTCAACGCACTTATCTTTAATTAGCTCAGCAACTTTCGTAGGGCTCATCTTAGGGGTATGTTGCATAGCAATATGAGTAGAATAGTCACCAAATTTTTTATCTTTCGGATGTTCAATTGGCCCAAACTTAAACGCAGACAAAACTAAAGCCATTTCTTTGCTAGATCCAAGCTGATCAAACGATTCGTCTATTAATTTTCCTATTTCCTCTCTGATCATATCTTTTTAATCCTTAATCCTAGATTCTAAATTCTAACTTCTATTCTATCCACATTTTATTATACATTTCTCCTCTAAAATGGCAAAATAATACCTTTTTGGGAACCGCAAAATATGCTAGAATTCTAAAGCTATGACGAAAAAAGAAATGAGAAAATTGAGTGACGGACCGTTAACCCTGAGAGGGCTGATTGTTTATAATGAAAAGGTGTTTTTACCGATGATAGAAAAGAAACTAGAAAAGAAATTTGAGAAAAAGTTTATCAGTAAAAAAGAGTTTAATAAATTCAAGAAAGAGATGCTGGAGTTTAAAAAAGAGATGAGAGAGTTTAAAGGCGAAATGCTTGAATTTAAAGCTAAAATGGAAAGTTTCGCGATCGAAATGATCAAATTCAAGACAAAAACCGAGAAAACGCAAGATATTATTCTAACTAATCTCGATGGTGTTAATAAAAAATTAGACATTCTCCTGGGTGAAAAGAAAGTCCAGGATTTTCAAGATGACAAAAGAAAGAAGATGTGTAAGTTGATGGTCGGAGCGGCGGCTAAACATAAGGTGATTACGCCAGGACAGGTGGGACAGACAAATAGGTGGGAGGTTTTGTAGATTTTATAACCAGAAAATTTAATAAAATAGACCTGATAAAATCACCAGGTCTTTTTTTGTCTGAAGAGCAATTTAACTGATCACCTGATCCGCCCTACCCAACCGGGACAACATTTCCAGCCCGGAGGACAGCAAAGTGACGGGGTTGTGAGCAGATTCCGTAGTTTACGTTTTTCTTCGGCTGACAAGTTTTGCTCGCTGCTAATCTGCGCAACAGAAGTAAAGACAAATACTTCCTTACCCTCAACCAGGGAGCGCTGCAACGAATTGCTACTGCTTTCCGCAATTACTCCCTCAGTCACCAGCCTGATCAAATCCTTATTTGATCGAATCTTCATTGCCCTCTCCTTCTGCCTTTTTCAGCACCATCACGTAACATGGCAACTCTTCCCAGCCATCGAGAGAAAAGCCGAAGTGAGTAGTCAGCCCCCCTCGCAACCACACCAAGCCATTTTGCTCACACTCTTGCTTGATGAGCTGATAGTCAGCCATGGCCTCTTGCCCCTCTGTAATCCACCCACCGTCCGTAGAATATTCCAGGCCTCTCACTCCCGGACTCGCTGGCTGAGCCGGCAAGCAAACCGTGATCAAACCAATGGCATCATCTATCTCTCTGACCAAGTAGGCAAAATTGGCAATCGCCGCTCGCTGATCACTGACACGATCTAAGCAATAGGAAGACACAATCAAAGCATGGCCTCGGTGATGCTTGCCTGTTCTGAGTAAGAGCCGGCGGATAAACTTCTTATCAGTTACATCACCCTGTAGATATTCCACCTGAACGTGAGGCCAAACAGAAGTCCCTGCTTCCTGAAGAGCTAAAGATGTTAAAGCTGCTTTACCGGCTGCTATATCAGCGCAGATCCCCAGTCCGTTATCTCTCCCCCAGCTCCTCATCTGCCGCTCCACTATACCCTGGGCGATATAGGCCGGCCCACCACCCAATTCTACCACTACAAAGATATCTTCTAAGGCGCACTCGACAAAGATAGCTAGACGATCATCACCAGCACCAGGATCAATGCCTGGCTTGTACGCTCTATAGCACCTATTATCATATTCCACCTCATATCTAGCAGTTGGGTCAGGGTTCTTTTCAAATTTCTTTTTGAGAGCTTCTAAATCAAAGCTTTTCGGATTTTGTAACAACCGATAAAACTGGGCTGGACCTCCTCCTGGCTTCCCAGCAAGCATTTCCCTAATTCTCACCTTTTCCTCATCGTCAATTTCCACTTCTACCCACTCGCTAGTCTTCATGTTCTCTCCTTGTGTAAAGGGCTATCCGTATAGTTTTCGTTTCACCCTGAAACAAAAACCCCCTCCTTTATCAGGAAGGGGTTAAATTGAAAATATTAAAACAATATCAACTTAGCCCTTTCCTGAAAAAAGAAAGGGAGTGATGAACAATCAGACTATCAATGTTTATTAATTCATAACTCATAGTTCTTGCTTTATGCTTAGCTAAACACAATCATAATCCTCTTCTCCCCGCCAATATCTCTCTCGCATCGGGCAAGAGTCATACGGCGTGTCCTTAACTTGCTGGACACGACTGCTGTTCCAAATCTCTTTCAGGGGCTTATCTTTGATATTGGCAAAACACGTCTTCGAACCCGTGCAAGAATAAACTTCACCGAGAATATTGATATACAGGGCATAATTAAGCTGCCGACACCAGGTACCACCCATATAGGGCAAGGCTAATTTGTAATCGATGTCAAATTCTTTCCGATCAATTTCTCTGGCCTTCTCGTACAAAGAAATAGTTTCCTCTTTGCTAATTTGCCACTCCTCTTTGTCTTTGGCTCCACCAATTGGCATCATTGGACGAAATATCGGAAAAATATTATTTTGCCGACAATAACGCAAGGATTCAAGAATCGTACCAATATTTAGCTTAGTGATCACCGCATCCATCCCCAGCCGCATATATTTTCCCTTATTAAATCCTTCAGCCATCAAATACTTTAGCGCCTTATTTCTCTTCTCCGCATACCCTGCCCGACCAGTTAATTTGTCTTCAACCTCGGGGTCAAAAGAATTGCATTTTACAATTAGTGACAAATCAAGTTTGGCTAGTTCCTTAGCTCGCTTGGCATCAATCACAAAGCCATTAGTAAAGCTAATAACCCACATTCCTAGATCATTAGCATATTGCACCATTTCGTTGAAGGTAGAATCAACCAGCGGCTCTCCAGCTCCAGAGATTTTAACCGTCTGGCAACCAAGCTCGCTAGCTTGCTTTAATAGATCCTTTCTTTGATCAAGAGACAACTCGTCTTTAAGTGCATGTCAGTTAAAAACTAAAACCGGACTAATTAAAGTTTAAAACCGGACTCTCTAGTAATATTCTGTTGTT
>JBDRPV010000013.1:0-4168 GCA_043826745.1 Parcubacteria group bacterium | reverse complement strand
TAGATAATAGATTATAGATTGCAATCTAATATCTATAATCTATTATCTGTTATCTAAAATTTATTATCTAAAATGTAAAACACATGGATCAAGAAAAACTAGAACAAGAGGACAACAAGAGCGAAGAAAACAATAGCAAAGAGGAAGTAAAGAAATCCAAGACGAAAAAAAAGACAATTATCGGCGTATGTATTGTAGTCGGGTTAGCTATCGTTTTTGTGGCTGCCAATGGCCTTGGTGTTTATAAGCCAGCCTGGAACAACGGCTTTAGTGCCACTGTAGCTAATTTTATTCCCTACCCAGCCGCGACCGTCAATAACAGCATTTTGACGATCGAATCTTACAAGGACAATCTAGCAACCATCGACCATTTCTACCAAGGTCAAGCTGGGCAATCGGAACAATACACTTATGATGCTGGGGAAGTCAAAAAAGAGACACTAAATATTCTCATTGAGAATAAAATAGTTCAACAGTTAGCTAATGAACATGATGTTGGGCTGCCCGAGGAAGAAGTGCAAACTGAATATGATAAAGTAGTCGAGCAGGTGGGGGGAGCAGCTGAATTTTCTGAAAGAATCAAAACAATTTACAACATTACGCCAGAGGAATTTATTGAGAAATCACTTCGCCCCAATCTATTACTGGCTAAGTTGCAAGAAAAATATTCTACGGACGACAATATTGATCAGGAACGCAAGCAATCCAATGGAGACGCTAAGCAAAAGGCTGACGAAACATTGCAGCAGATTAAGGACGGCCAGGATTTTGCCGAACTAGCTAAAGAAAAGAGTGACGATACATATTCGGCCGAACAAGGCGGTGATCTAGGGTTTTTCGGTAAAGGTCAGATGGTACCGGAATTTGAGGAAGCAGCTTTTGCCTTAGAGAAGGGTGCGGTAAGTGAGGTAGTACGGACGCAGTATGGCTATCACATTATCAAAGTTGATGATAAGCGAGTCAATGAAGAAGCTCAGGACGAAGTTTCTGTCCGTCACATTCTATTTACCACCGAGAATACTTTTGCCGAATGGTTTGCCGAGCAGAAAAAAGCGGCCAATGTCAGAATATTTATCAAAGGCTACTCGTGGAATGAAGGGGAGGTAAAAACAAACTAAGAATTATAGCGTTTTTAAAGGCTCGGTTCTTATAAGCCGAGCCTTTTTTATCCCTTGAATTTTATAAAATATTCTTTCGGTTTTAATTCTTCCGTCACGACTTTTTTCCATTTCTTGTTAACATCAGACACTCGTTTGGTTTTTCCTTGGTGTTGGCAAAGGGGATCGACAATGCGTGATTTGACGTGTACTAGTTGGTCGTAGTCTTGTGGGTCGCTAGTAAAATATTTAGTGGGAGCATTCATTCGTTGCCACCAAGTGTTAAGTATCTCGTCTTGGGCGAGGTGCTTTTTTGTTTGGGCCAGCACGGCTTGATCGGTAGCGTAGAGGTCTCTTTCCGTAATGTATTTTTGCGCCAGAGACCGCTTAAGAAAATTACCAACCGTAATAAACATTATCGCCGAAGGTAAGCCAGACCAGTAAACTTTATTTAGTTGCGAAAATAACTGCGCGTATTCTGAGGCCACGGCGTAGTTTTTGAATATCCAGTTGTTGTTTTTCACTGTCAGATTAGTGAGGAATTTTTGCAGTTGTGACTGGCTGAGTTCTTTGAATATCGTTCCTTCGCGCAAAAAATAGTCGATTCGATCGGCGCAGATATCCGGAATATTGTTTTCTTCCAGGGGGAAGTTGCTTTCGTCGAGGATATAGTTGATGTCAATGTTGTATTTGGCGAGGATTTTGGGAATTTCCGTCTGACGGACAAAGGCGTCGAAAATGTTATCTTGGTGGCTTTGTTCTTTTTGCGAACCGGCGGCCAGAGCGTAATCGACGCAGTGCGAAAAAGCGCTGTGCGAGACATCGTGGATCAGGCCGGCGATTTGCTCTTCGAGTGAAGTGTTATATTTTCTCAGCAATAAAAACACACCCAGCGAATGCTCAAAGCGGGAGCGTTCAATATCAGGGAAATGAGGCTTCATATAGCCAGAGCAGTCGATCTCTTTGAGTCGCTGAATAGCGGGACAGGCGATTAGCTCTAGGATAACGGGTTCTTTGATCTCGACTGAGCTGTAGATGCGGTCGTTGTATTGCATAATAATTATTAGCCACCTCTCGGGATCCCACCTTTACGGGTGGTCAGCCGTAAGTTGAGAACCTACATATTCAGTTTACTCGCCCGCCATCACCCCAGCCCATGGTCGGTCTTGAACCGGCAACCTACGCGTTACGAGTGCGTCGCTCTACCAGTTGAGCTACATGGGCTCAGGCAATGGTGGGCGGATGTCAACTGCCTGCCCCGCATACTTGTTTGCCCTGAAAACTTGCAGGGCGGGGAGCTAAGGTGGCGTGAGCGGCAGACCGGGATCGAACCGGCGATCTTCTGCTTGGGAAGCAGACGTTCTACCACTGAACTACTGCCGCAAAAAAAGGATTGAGGGAAGTCAGCCTACGGCTGATCACCTGTAAGGTGACAGGTGTACTACCACTGTACTAATCCCGCGGATTCCAAGTCATTGTAGCGTAAGCGTAGTATTTTTCCAATAAGAAGCTTCGCTTCTTGTTTGTCCATTCGGAAAAATAAAAACAAGTTTTCGTTTGGTATTCATTCGCTGCGTAAATAAAAAAGGCCACAAAGATGGATGATCTTTTTGGCCTTGATTGATCAAAGAGCGATACGGACGATCCCTTCGGGAGGAACACCTCTTTTGAAAGGATTGGCGTAGCCGGCATCATGGAATACTCGCCTCACTGCTACCGAGGCATGATAGCGGTGGGTATCGATTCCAAATACCTTCGCCCGGTTGGCCATAGCCCAGAGTAATGTGCGGATGTGCTTCTCTGTCGCCTGCCAGCCCATACACCCGACCCGGACAATCGGTAATCCCCCAAACGCACCGGCGATTACTACCCCAGCCTGATCCTTAAGAGCGTTGCGGAACTGGCTACGAGTGGAATCTCCATTGCCGTCGGGGGTGCCGAAACGGACAGCAATCGCTGTGGGTAGGCGGTATTCTGCTGGTGTGTACAGTTCGAAACCAGCTGCCTCTAATCCTTCTTGCAGAGCCCGGGAGGCCACTGCATGGCGTCTTTGGAAGGAGGACAGTCCTTCCGAGAGAATTTCCCACATTGCCGTGTGTAGGGCAAAGATTACCTGCACTGGGGCGGTGACGTGGTACTGTTTTCTCATCCAAAAGTCATAGGCTGCGATGGGATCGAGCAGATAGCTCGGGGTAGGCCGCGGCAAACGCAGTGCTC
The DNA here is from genome assembly GCA_043826745.1 of Parcubacteria group bacterium. Classification (GTDB taxonomy): domain Bacteria; phylum Patescibacteriota; class JABMPQ01; order JABMPQ01; family JABMPQ01; genus JABMPQ01. Next base: position 854 of record JBDRPV010000013.1, on the reverse strand, counting down.
TATCCCAGGCCTCGGGCGAAAATACGATCGGGTTCGCCCCCGGCACACTCGCAAAGCCCTTCTGTGCCCCACCAAAGCAGATATCAACTCCACTTTTTGCCACGGACAGAGGAAGACAGGGAATCGTACAGACGCCGTCGACGATGGTAATGAGCTCCTTCTCTTTTGCCAGCTTGCAGATGGCCGTTGTCTCGGCGCTCAGCACACCCGTGCTTGTTTCGCCGTGGCCAATAGTGAGGACACTATAAGGCTGATTACCTTCCAGCTCTTTTCTTACTATCTCCAGCGTGATGGGCTGGCCTAGTGGTACCTCCACCATCTTTACGACCGCCCCCAGTCGCTGGGCGATCTCGGCCATCCGCCTCGAGAAATGGCCATTAATGCAAGAAAGCACTTGCATCCCCGGCCAAACCGCAGCGTTAAGTGCCATCTCCATTGCCCCCGTGGCAGCACCGTAGCTGCAGAGAGCAATGTAGTTATCTGGCACTTCGAAAATCAGCCGCGTCATTTGGCTAATCTGGGTGGTTACCGTCGACATTGGCTCCCCCAGGTGATCGATGCCCAACCCTCGTGTAAGCGCCAGTAATACTCCCTGGCTGATCGGAGTTGGTCCAACTCCTCCCAGGATGCGGGTGCGGCGGGGGAGGATATCTTCCAGAGGAACAACTCCTAATTCTTTTAGCCACTGCCGGTTCCCTCTCTTCTTTTTACGTCTTTTTCTAGCCATTTTTCCCGTCTGTCCTTTTTGCATTTGGCTTCCCTTTTCTCCTGATACCTTTTCTGGTCTGATTTTGTGAATGTACGAGCTAACAAGCCCACTCAGCAAGATTAGATTTTGCTAATCTAGCTAGGCC
>JBDRPV010000012.1:0-21132 GCA_043826745.1 Parcubacteria group bacterium | reverse complement strand
AAAAGAAACTTAATATCAATAGAAATCTCTACGAAATTCTACAAATTTTGAGTGTTTCACTTTTTGATAAAACAGGCTTGTTTAAGCTAATTTCTGAAACTAAATAGCAAGATTAAGAGGGGTCGTCTCAGAAACAGTCTAGTTTATGGGATTATTAACCGGACACTAGTGATGATAGATATTAGATCATTAGAAATCTATAATCTAATATCTGTTGTCTATAATCTGCTATCTAGCATCTATCAATAAATGCCTCTGAATTAAATCTAGCCAATCCTCAATGTAGCGAGTGATAAGAAAATTTTCCGTGATGTGTCGCTTACCCTGTCGCCCAAGATTTTGTCGCAAATCTTTATCCTTGACAAGCTCTATAGCGCTAGCAGCAAAGCCTTCCAAGTCCCGTGGTTCATGTAAAAAGCCGCTCTCGCCATCAGTTATTTGCAACGGGATACCACCGACTCGTGAAGCTACCACTGGCGTCCCCTTATAAAGCGCTTCCGCCACCGTCAGGCCAAATCCTTCTCGCAGTGATTTTTGAATAACTACAGCAGCAGCTCGTTGCAGACAATTTACTAGCTTGTCATCACTGACAGTTAGCAGAGTAACATCATCTTCGTAGCCACAGTCGGCAATACATTTTTCTACCTCTTCAAATGTCTCTTGTCCTTCCGGATCATCAGCCGCAAACGAACCTAGTAGCACTAATTGGCAATCAACTTGCTCACGCACCAGCTTGAATATCTCAACTACCCCCTTTGGATCCTTCCATTTATCATAACGTGATACTTGAGTGATAATGGGTTTATCAAGGCTGATATCAAATTCTTGCAGATACTCTGCTACCTCGGCATCGGACAAATCTTCATTTTTCTGCGTTAGTGGATCAATGGCTGGATAAATAAGATTTTGGGGAATTGATAAATCCTGCTTGTATTCTTCTTGCGAGACAATAGCCTCGTCGTATTTTTCAACAAAGCCCTTGAGATAATCCCAGGTACTAGGGTCAGGCTCAGACATATCCACATGACAACGCCAGATCCAAGGCTGACTTTTTCTGTAAAAATCTATTAATGGTAAAGGCTGGGGGTCATGGATAATAACCAGATCGTGAGGTAAATGAGTGAAAGTCGCAAAGCGTTCGTTGGTCTCATAATATATTTCCTTTTCTTCTTCGGAAAGACTTATCTTTTCTCCCTGGAGGGCATGGTGAAATTTCTTAGTGACATTGAAAAAACTAGGAAAGCCTTGCAAGATACGCCAACCAAAGCGAAGACCTAGTTCATTAAACAAAAATACAGCACTGTTTAACATTTCCGCCACTCCCCCGCCAGAGAAAGTAGAATTGATGCAGACAATATGCTTATTTAGTAATGGCTTGGCTTTTTCTTTGATGCGAGCGATGACTTCCGAACCGACTATTGGTTCGTATTGTGGGAGGTTGTTCATATCTGCTTATTTTGCTTTAAAAACTTAATTAATTCCTGGCGCGTCGCTGGTTGACCATCCTCGCTAGTAATATAATAATTTGCCACCGCGTTGGCTAAAAGCAATCGCTGCTCGTCGGCGAGCCCCAATAGTTCGCCCAATACATTACCAGCATTCCAATTGTCACCAGCGCCAGTCAAGCGCTGTGGCATGACATCAAAAGTTGCTACTTGATCTGTTTCTAGCTCAGCTCCAAAGCTCTGACCATAATCTTTAGTATGTAAATCGACTCGAGTTAGTTTCTGTAAATTATCTCGCCCGCCATATTGTTTAATCTCGGCTTCATTTACGCTCAAACTATCAATTAAGCTCTTGCCTAAAACTTCTCGCAGTAACTTTGTTATTTCCGCCGCCATTTTCTGCCCCTTTGCTACCGGATCGCCCGGATCAAAAAAAGTCTGGCCCTGGCCTTCTTTGACCGCTTGAAAAACGTCTCGGGCTAACTCTGTCCCTTTATTATTTAATCCCCAATCGGAAATCACGACTGCCTCGGCCCCTCTAATTAAATCCCAATCCTCGTCAGTCAACTGGTCTGGTCCAAAATTGGCTGTCGAGCCCGGATCGCTAATCATTACATTGACGCCCTCAAGTTCGACAACAGCCGTCGAACCTAATTCGCCATCCTGCTGAACATGGGAAAGATCTATATTTTCACTCGGTAGTAATTCTTGCAATAATTTATAACCCAGAGAATTAGTCTTGGTAATAATACTTACTGGCACACCTAGGGCAGCTAGAGCCTTAGCGCAATTTACCGCTTTACCGCCAGCTGCCAAACGATTTTTAGTGACAATATTACCACCACCACGCTGAAATACCTGGATCACCTCCTGTAAAAAACCCTGCGGGCTGTCATTGATTTTCACCACATGATCAAGACAAAAATGAGGCAAAAGAACTACTTTTTTGCTCCGTGAATCAGCTTTTTCTAAATTTTTGATTAAATCTTTAGACAACAATCAAATAGTTAAAACTTTCACTTAGGCTTATTATATGTTATATGTGATAATATTTCAATTCTCACTTCCCTTTACACAACCGCCGCAATCCAATAACATACACTATTAACACATGAACATTTGTCCCTTGGAAAATTAAAGGGATTCACCCTTGAATTAGCGTCAACACTGAAAAGGAGAAATCATGGATCTAGCCATCATGATCGGGGGCGTGGTTATGGTTGCACTCCTCGTATTAATAGTTCTGGTCAATCAACTGTTCTACGGCAGATCTAAAGCCTGTCCAGACAAAATCTTGCTCGGCTTCCAGATTAACGAGAATGATGGTCAGCCGACCTGCGGGACATCGGACAAAGTATATTCACAGTGGGTTGATGAGAGATCGCCAGAAATAAACTTTAAAGGTAAAGAAGTTGTGGTTTTTACCCATCGTATTCTGGCTACCGCGGCTGAGTGTGAGCAGATATTTTACGTGAGTCACAAGACGTTTGTAGCCGCCAACCTGCCTGTACCATCAAACCTGAGAATGGATTTCCTGCGCCAGACCGATGACAGTCCGGCAATCAACATCATCCTGGGATCACCGGAAGATCAAGAAGCTTATGACGTCAACCTGGCAGGATTTTTGCGAGATGTTGAGCTACTCAGACGAAGTCATTACCAGCTACCGATCTAATTCCCCCGTTCATCAACCACGTCCCCGGACGCAGTTTTTTTATTGGCAATTAACCCTCCATCTGTTACCCTGTGTAGGCCGGATTGCCGGTGATTTTGTCGTGGTGAAGATAATTTTCAAATATGTTTTCTCTCAAATCCCCTTTTCAGCCGACTGGCGATCAGCCCCAAGCGATTGAGAAACTCACCGCTGGACTGGCCAAAAAGTATGACTACCAAACACTGCTGGGCGTTACTGGCTCCGGTAAGACTTTTAGTGTCGCCAACATTATTACTCAATACCAGAAACCAACTCTAGTTATCGCTCCTAATAAAACGCTCGCTGCCCAGCTCTACCGCGAATACAAAAACTTTTTCCCGGATAATTCTGTCCACTACTTTGTCTCCTACTACGATTACTACCAGCCCGAGGCCTATATGCCCAATACTGATACCTATATCGATAAAGAGGCAATGATCAATGAAGAGATTGATCGCCTGCGGCACGAAGCTACCAGCGCTCTACTCACTCGCCAAGACGTAATTATCGTGGCTTCTGTTTCCTGCATTTACAACCTGGGCACACCAGAAAATTATACTAAATCATCACTACGACTAGCTATCGGTCAGTCTCTAACTCGTGGCGACCTCATCCGGCAACTAGTTAAAATTCAATTTGAGCGAACGACGGGTGCGCTAGAACGAGGTCGCTTCCGTGTTCGCGGTGAAAACTTTGAGATTATGCCCGCCAGTGAAAAAGCACTTTATCGCGTTAAGCTTGATGGGCAAAAAATAACTAGCGTTGGCATCGCTGATCCACTCACTCGTAAATTGCGTAAGGCGGAAAATCTTAAGGAGATTATCATTTTCCCCCCGCAACATTTTAATTCTACTTTTCCCGAGATTAAAGAAGCTATAAAAACTATCCGCGCTGAGCTCCGCGAGCGACTGGCCTATTTTAAAAAGAAAAAGCTCTACCTAGAAGCTGAGCGCCTGGAGCGTCGCACCCGTTACGACATCGAAATGATGCAGACGCTCGGCTACTGCCACGGCATTGAAAATTATTCTCGGCACTTGACGGGCAAGCTGCCTGGTGAGCCACCTGACTCCCTGCTCGCTTATTTTCCACAAAAAAACGACCAACCCGATTTCCTTACTATCGTCGACGAATCTCACATCACTCTCCCCCAAATCGGCAGCATGTACGCCGGTGATCGCAGTCGCAAAGAAACACTTATCCAATACGGTTGGCGTCTGCCTTCCGCCCTCGATAACCGACCACTGCAATTTACCGAATGGCAGGAGCGCGTGGGATCAGTGATTTGTACTACCGCTACTCCGGGAAAATATGAGTCAGCGCACTCCAAGCAAACCATTGAACAAATTATCCGTCCCACTGGCCTGATTGATCCACCAATCGAAATCCGCCCAGTTTACGAAGAAAATAAGAACGAAGGCCAGGTTGATGACATTATGCGCGAGCTTAAGAAAATATCAGCTGCCGGCGAGCGAGCAATCATTAATGTCATGACTAAGAAAATGGCTGAGGACTTATACGAATATCTGCTACGGAAGGGATTTAAGGCTAATTATATCCACTCTGACATAAAGACAACTGAGCGTGGCCAAATACTGACCAATTTTCGTCGAGGTAAATTTAATGTCTTGATCGGTGTTAACTTACTGCGTGAGGGACTTGATCTGCCTGAAGTCACCTTGGTAGCCATTATGGATTCTGACCGGGAAGGATTTCTCCGCAGTGAATCATCGCTAATCCAGACAATGGGTCGTACTGCTAGAAATGTACGCGGTAAAGTAATCCTCTACGCCGATGAGGTGACTGGTTCGATGAAAAGGGCGATCAATGAGGTCAATAGGCGACGAGAAATTCAGCGCGCCTACAATAAAAAACACGGCATTAAGCCGCGTAGTATAACTAAGGACATCGAAGAATTCTTAGATCTTAAATAGCTATGCAAGACAAAATAATAATCAAGGGCGCCAAAGTCCATAATCTAAAGAATGTCTCGCTAGATATTCCCAAGAATAAAATCACTGTTTTCAGTGGTGTTTCTGGCAGTGGAAAATCATCGCTAGCTTTTGATACTATCTTCGCTGAGGGACAGCGACGGTACATTGAATCGCTTTCCCCATACGCGCGGCAATTCCTGGGACAAATGAAGAGTGCGGATGTTGAAGAGATCGTCGGTCTCTCCCCCGCTATTGCTATTGATCAGAAAGCCTTGAGCCACAATCCTCGCTCGACCGTTGGGACTTTAACTGAGATCTACGATTATCTACGCATACTATTCGCTCGCACCGGCGAAGTATTTTGCCCTCAGTGCGATACTCATATTGCCCGACTGTCCGCTGACGAGATGGTAGATATTATCATTGAGCAAGCTGCCAAAGCCAAAGAAAAACATGTCACCCTTCTCTCACCAATAGTACGTAGCCGCAAAGGCGAATATTACCAGATGCTCTATGACTACCTCGGCCAAGGATACGGCGAGGTGAGAGTGGACGGAAAAATGTATTCACTCAGCAATAAAATAAAGCTGGAACGCAACAAAAAACATACTATTGACTTGATAGTCGATAAAGTATTAGTTTCTGATAAAAGTCGACTAGCTGAAGCAGTTGAAGACGCCACTGATCACAGCAAAGGACTAGTGATCGCTCTATTTAAAGAAACTGAAAAGTTACTTTCTAGCAGCTGGACCTGTCCCGAAGATAGTTATTCCTTTCCCGAGATCGAACCCCGACTATTTTCTTTTAATAGTCCAACTGGAGCCTGCCCGGATTGCAAAGGCTTGGGTAAAATAGGATTTTGGAAAGAAGCCAAAACTTGCGCCCGCTGTGAAGGTAAACGTCTGCAGCCAGCTGCTCTAGCGGTACGAATTGGCGGAAAAAATATCCAGGAAACATCAAGTCTTACCATCGCCCAAGCCCAAAAATTTTTCCAAGATTATAAGAAGAAGCTAGATAAACGCAAACTACTAGTCGCGGAAAATGTTATCAAAGAAATAAATGATCGCCTCAATTTCCTGCTCGAGGTTGGACTCGACTATTTGACCCTAACTCGTGAGGCGGAAACTCTCTCGGGCGGTGAAGCGCAGCGCATTCGCCTGGCTTCCCAGATTGGCTCTAAGTTATCCAATACTCTTTACGTCCTCGATGAACCCACTATCGGCCTGCACGAGCGTGACACTGATCGCTTGATCAAGACACTGATCGCCCTACGTGACATGCACAATACTGTACTAGTGGTCGAGCACGATGAACAAACTATCAAGTCATCCGACCACTTGGTAGACCTTGGCCCTCAGGCTGGCCGACACGGCGGAGAGATTGTCTATCAAGGAGATACCAAAACAGCTTTAACTAAAGATGCCGCTCAGAAAAACAAAGATTCCCTGACTCTGCAATACTTAAATGGCACTCGACAAATCACCACTCCCCCAAAGCGCCGCAAAAAAAGCACCCCGAAGATTGCCATCACTGGTGCCAGCGCTCACAATCTCAAGGATGTACGAGTTGACATTCCTACCGGCAAGCTAGTCTGTGTGACTGGCGTCTCTGGTAGTGGCAAGTCTACCCTACTCTACGACGTACTATATAAGAATATAATAAAGCTAAAGAATCGTGACCAGAATCTCGAGGACGTGACCAAAATCACTGGTACTGAGTATGTTGATAAAATTGTAATCGTTAACCAATCACCGATTGGCCGCACTCCCCGCTCTAACCCGGCTACTTACACTGGGATATTCACGCCCATTCGGGAATTTTACTCCAGCCTGGAAGAATCACGCACCCGTGGCTACAAACCTGGCCGATTTTCCTTCAACGTCGAAGGAGGTCGCTGCGAGGCTTGTAAAGGAGCGGGAGCCAATCTAGTCGAGATGCACTTCCTCCCACCAGTTCTTGTCCCCTGCAACGTCTGCAAAAGCAAGCGCTTCAACCGCGAGACTCTGCAAGTGCTGTATAAAAAGAAAAATATCAGCCAGGTGCTTAATATGACAGTCAACGAATCTTTGCCTTTTTTTAAAGACATTTATACTATTACTGACAAACTCAAAGTACTCCAAGAAGTGGGTCTGGGCTACTTAAAGCTTGGACAAAGCGCCACCACTCTCTCTGGTGGAGAAGCGCAACGAATTAAATTAGGACGCGAACTTACTGCACCCCTCGGTCAAAGAACGATGTACTTACTAGATGAGCCAACGGTCGGCCTGCATTACTATGACATGGAATTACTACTGAAAGTTTTGAACAAGCTAGTCGACAAGAGAAATACCGTTATCCTTATCGAACATAATCTGCATATTATAAAATCCGTCGATTATGTCATCGATCTCGGCCCGGAAGGCGGCGAGCAGGGTGGAAGAGTCGTTGCCTACGGGACACCGGAGGAGGTGGCGCGAAGTGATCGCTCGTATACGGGGTTGTATTTGAAGGAGTACTTATGACCCTCAAATCCCAAGCCAAAAAGCTCCCGCTTACGCCCGGAGTTTATACCTGGCAAGACAAAAATGGTAAGCCGCTTTATATCGGCCGCGCAACCAGCCTCCGCCGACGGGTTTTACAATACTTTCGACCTGATCTTGACCGACGCCTGACCGAGATGGTCGAGCAAGCACGCACGATCAAGCATGAAAAAGTCGACACGGTACTGGAGACCATCATCCTCGAAGCCAATCTGATAAAAAAGCATCAACCAAAATACAATATCAAAGATCGAGACGATAAATCATTTATCTATATCGTTATTCCTAAAAAAGTTGACTACCCCAAATTGCTAGTCGTCCGCGCCAGAGACTTGAAAAAATATCCTACCCAAAAAGCACATGTTTTTGGTCCATACCAGAAATATTCGCTAGTCAAACAGGCGCTGAAGGTAATCCGTCATATATTCCCCTATAGTACTTGCACACCTCTCAGTGGCAAACATTGCTTTAATTATCAAATAGGACTATGTCCCGGCGCTTGTACGGGAGAAATAACACCAGCTAAATACCAGAAGCAAATAAATAACATTATCATGCTGCTAAAAGGCGAAAAAAGACGGCTGGCAAAGAAACTTGGCAAAGAAAGTCCCGAGACAGCCCTCGCTCTCCAACACATCAAAGACGTCGCTTTAATCTCCCGCAGTGAAATACCAGATACCCAAGTGCATTTTAATCGCATTGAAGCCTACGATATTTCTCACCTGTCCGGCAAAGAAACTTACGGAGCAATGGCCGTATTTACAAACGGAGTGCCAGATAAAACGCAGTATCGTCTTTTTAAAATCCGCACGGCAGATAAAGCTGATGACTTGGCTGCTCTGGCTGAAATAATTGAGCGCCGGCTGAGACACCCTGAGTGGCCTTTGCCCGATCTCTGGCTGGTCGACGGGGGCAAGCCGCAAGTAGATTTTATTTATAAAATTCTCACCAAACACCAAGCTAAGTCACCTTTGCTCGGTATTTCAAAACTGCAAAATGACAAACTCGTTTTTCCGCCCCAAACAAAAAAAGCGCTGCAAGAGTTAGCGCAAACCAGTAAAACAATACTTCTCCAGGCTCGCGACGAAGCGCACCGCTTTGCCAATCGGGGGAGAAAAAGACAAAACCTGTTAAGGTAAGCTACCACTAACCACGCAGTATTTTTTGTACTAAAAACTACTGGCTATTCACAAGGCTCCATCTAAAAACAAGCACTACACAATAATACAAATAAAAAATAGGCCAGGGTATTTTCACCTTGCCTATTACTCTAGACTATATAAATTCGGAGATTTCTCGCGTCGCTATTTTTCCTCTCTAATATTTTTTGCCTTCTGCTCACTGAATCTTGTAGCCAATAAATCCGTAATTACCCCGTAGATCACACCAGCGATAATAAAAATTAAGGCACCGCCGTAAAAAGATATCACCACACTAGTAATCACGCCAAAGATAGCTCCCCGTAAAGCCGCATTGGCATATTTTCCTTCTAGTAACTTGAGATTACCACTCAGTCCGACAAAAAAGCCAATTAAAACCCGAGCATAAAAAACCGTTAGCAGATAAGCCATAGTCATCTCAAAACCAGGAATCTCGACGGTTGAGGTTCCGTAGGCACAGCCGAAACCGAAAAAAGTCGCCACCACTAAGGCGATTACTAGTCTTTTAATATTCATACCATCCACCCCCTTTCGGTTAATATTCCCTTGTCGAATACTTCATAATCTCCGTCTCATCTTCCAGCTTGTCAGTCTCCACTGAATACCCATGAGCAATGTGCAAGCGGTCATTACCATCAATCGCCACCGATGGGATACCCATCTTATTGATAATTTCTTGTGTCCAAGAGTCACCTGTTAATATAGCATGGATCAACTTTTCTGTTTGATCGTTGACAAAAATAACATGCGGCTGGCTCGCAGAATCAACCACCATCCTCAATCCTTCCTGCTTGCCAGTGCCTTCCGCCACCGTCTGAGTTTTCCAGGTGTTACCTTCCTGCTTAGCATACTTAATCGCGCCCTGACCATAATCATGATAAGTAATATGCGGATTGCCACTCGAATCAACGTCTATTCCACAATCCCCACCCGACTTGGTGGCCGAATCGACAATCTCTGTCTGCCAGCTACCAGTAATCTGGCTGGTATAATAAATAAGCGGGTCAGTATTAGGGTCGCCTTTGATAAAACAAACATGGGGCTGGTCTTTGTTGTCTAGGGCTAAATAAACATCGGAGCCGCCCGGCGCTGCCTCCTCAATATCCCAAGAACTCCCATTCCAGGAAGCAAATTTAATAAAGCCGCTATCGTTGTCATCTCCATTATTGTTATTGTCGCCAGCAACGGTGTCATTATCTTTATTATCGACGTCTTTATCATCATCCATACCCTCATTGCCAACATCTTTACCATCGCCCTCATCATTGTCACCATTATTATACTCCGCTCCCCCCTCCCAATTGTAAGCAACGTGCGGATAGCCCTGGCCGTCCAAAACAATTGAAGTAGCTACCACGTGATGACTATTATCATCGTCAATCGTGCTAATATCCCATGACCCGCCAGATTTGCGGGCATATTTCAACGCACCCTTATCATGGTTGACGTAACTGACATGAACTGTTCCTTGACCGTCAATCACCAAGCTGCTCTCTTCGCCAACATCCCCAGCTGAATCAACCACTTCACTTTGCCAAGAGCCATCCTGGCGCCAAGCATACTTAAGATCGTGATTATCTTCATCGTAATAGCTGATACTGGGATTGCTGGAACTATCAACAGCAATTGACGGATCAATGCCGACCCAGCCGCTGTCATCGACAGTTTCCGTTTGCCAACCAGCACCTTGTTGACCATCTTCGACTGAACCCTCGTCGTCCTTATCGGGCTTCATCACACAGCCACCGACTAAGACAACGCCGGCCAAAACTAGGCCAGTCATCACTAAAACCAAATTTTTTTGCTTTTTCATTTTCTTTTAGATTATAATTATTTTCTTTTTACACACTTAGCATATAGATCCCGAAATTTCTTCGTCGGATCATACTTAGCTTTGAGAACATCGTACGCCTTCTTATTATATAATTCCCAGAATTTCTCTGGCGAATAATACGAAGTCGAGTAGAGCGATTTCTTGCCCGCCAGCTCCTCAACCCTCGCCTCGATCATTTTATTATAATATCCCTCCGCTTGATCACTCTTCACCGTATCCCAAAAGCCAAAATTAACATACAACTTGGCAGAATCCATTGGATAGAGATCGTAGTTGACTTTTTTATCGTAAGCCGTCACGGGACAAACCCAAACTGGCTTGATCCCTATTTCTTGATGGAAAAAATCCATAAAAGCGGAGCAATTCTCCAACGGAATTTGGACGTCCTGGATAATTGACTCTGTCCGATGGCCAAGCGTCTTTTGAATGAAGCCCAATACCTTCAACTTACTACTCCAGGCGCTAATTTTCCAATAGACTGTCGAGCGCAGAGCAAATTTGCCAAACAGTAATCTCATCACCGAATTTTGCATGTAAAAATGCTTGGAGCACCAAAACCAATCAGAATCCCAACGCCAGATATAATCGTGGGTGGTCAGATAGTCCACTTTTTTCTTTTGTAACGATCGAAAATAAATATTGCGGTAAGTATAATCGCTGGTAAACGGCACTTCAGCGACAAAAGTACCCAGCGTAATATATTGTTCGCCGGGACTAAAAATAGTGCCATCGATGAAGTCATAGCCACCACTCCCCGCTCGAGCGGCTGCACAAAATTGCTGCAAATCCCTAAAATATTTTTCTGCTTGATCATACCGCCGATGCTCGAGCCTTACATATTCCGGCGCCGGTCGTAATTTTACTTTTAGCTTAAGAATATAGCCAAAAGTGCCGTACGAATTAGGAAATCCGTAAAATAAATCGCGGTATTTATTGTCTGGTGTGCAGACAATCACGCGACCATCTCCAAGCAAAACTTCAATCTCCGTAACTGTTTCATGGACTAAGCCATACTTAAAAGACGAGGACTCAATCCCCACGCCAGAGACAGCTCCTCCGATAGTAATCGATTTTAATTCTGGCACAACAGTCGGCAACAACCCCTGCCGCAATGTTTCTTTAACCAAAGCCTCATAAGTCGTCATCCCCTCCACTTCCGCAATCATACTTTTCCTATCAATATTGATGACGTTGTCGAAGTGTTTGACATCTATCTTGTGCGTTCCTGATTGCTGGCGCGACCGAAAAAGATTAGAAGTTGATTTGGCAAGACCAACTGCTTGATTGCCAGCTAGTTGCAACTCTCTGATCAACTCAGCCTTTTTCTGGTTGTACGATTCGATAGATTCCATAATTTTGCTAATTTCTAGCGCGGCTTAACTGGGTCATTCCTATCGCACTGACTGATAACCGCCCGTTACACCTCCCTTGGACAACACCACCTGCCACAACTGATTTTTTCGCGCCCGAAAAGAACCAGCACAGATGAGCAGATAAAATTTCCACATCCGATAAAATCGCTCGCCGTATTGCTCACGCAGCTTTGGCCAGTTCCGGTCAAAATTAGCAAACCAGGCCATAAGCGTTTTATCATAATCCGACCCAAAGCTATGCCAATCCTCCAAGACAAAGAGACCTTCCAACGCTTCAGCTAGCTGAGCCGGGGAAGGCAGCATCGAATTGGGAAAGATATATTTCTCTATCCAGGGATCGGTAGAGGTAGCTGATTTGAGACCACCGATAGTATGAACTAGGAATAAACCACCATCCTTGAGGGATTTATGGGCAACTTCCATAAACCCGCGATAGTTTTTATAACCAATATGTTCGCACAATCCAATCGCTACCACTTTATCATAAGAACCGGTAGCTTCTCGATAATCTTTTTCAACAATCTCTACTGGTAACCCTTGGCAATTATCTCGGGCATACTTGACCTGTTCCTGCGAAATATTATAACCAGTAACCCGACAGCCGTATTCCCCCGCCGCATATTTGGCAAAGCCACCCCAACCACAACCAAGTTCTAGCACATGGTCTTCAGGGTTTAAATTTAATTTCTTACATATTAGATCCAATTTATGTTCTTGCGCTTCTTCTAAATTTTCCGCCTGCAGCCAATACCCACAAGTATATTGCATCCGACTGTCTAGCATCTGACTGTAAAAATCATTACCCAGATCATAATGTATTTCGGCGACCTTTTTCGATCTTGCCTTAGTTTGCCGGTTGGTAATCCGCGCTTTCACGACATTAGTCAGCGCCTTGAAACTAATAACTTTTTTATCTGTTCCCGCTCGCAAAAGCTTGTCCGTTAAAACATCAAGTGCCTCTGTCTCCCACCAACCATCCATGTACGACTCGCCCAGACCAAGTGAAGCCTGACTTAATATCCTCTTATAAAAATCTTCATTTTTCACTCTAATATCCCAAGGACGATCGCCATTTATTTTAATATCGGCATAGCCAATAAGATCCAGGACTGTTTGTTTTGGGTTGATGATAGCCATAGTTTTTACTTTCGTATATTTACTTATCTAAAAATCACTGTCTCTAAATGGGGCTGTCGCCGAACACGCTTTCGTTGCGAAATTTCTCAATTTTGAGATAGAATCACCGTAAAATCTTGCGGCCTATCTGCTAGGATAAGCCAAAAGATTTTACGATGATTATAGCCGAAATTGAGAAATTGCAGCAGAAATGGTGTTCGGCGACAGCTCCTAAATACATACTAGCAGCAAACAAAAAACCCTACTAGCTATTGAACACTCTAGCAAGGCTTTTTTTATGTTTTCCAGTTCTATTATTGCCAAATATTGTCAAATCCAGACTGACTAAGTTGGGGGGCACCTTCGCAATAAGCCCGAAAAGCTTTGATGGTCACTTTCATCGGCTTGTCTTTCGAAGCCTGCTTGAGCTCTTCAACTTGTTCCGCTGTCGCATCGAACAAGAACTGTGGCTTTTCTACCCACTGATTATAGCTCTCCTCGCCATACACTTCTTTAACCGGAATTTTACTAACATCTTCGTCAATTATCTGGAGTAGCCAAGTTTTCTCGACATAGCTGTAGTCATAAACATACCAACCATTTACTTCAACTTCCCCCTCATAGGTAGGAGCCGAGCAGGTATCGCTGGGATCGCCAGATACTAACTTCCATTCCACTTTTTTATCTGTAGTGGTGTCGGTTTTTTCCGTGGAGTCAGTGGTATCAGTCTTGACGGCGGTTCCTTCTGTAGTCTCGACTGCCTGATCTTCCTCCTCGACTGCTTCCTCGGTTTCCGACTGAGAACAACCCGCTCCCACCAAGGAAACCACCAGGAAGCCTGCCAGTAAAACAAACAGGGCTGTCTTTCTTTTAATCATTTTGGTCTTGCTTTATTTATTTAAACTTACCGCAAACTACTCTCACCAGCCAAATACCCCGTACTCCAGGCGACTTGTAGATTATATCCCCCTGTCGGACCATCAATATCTAGTATTTCTCCGGCCAAATACAGATTATCTATTATTTTCGACTGCATCGTCTGAGGATCAACCTCTTTTAAATCTACTCCGCCGGAAGTTACGATCGCTTTGGCAAAACCGACTAGTCCTTTAACACTAAGTTTAAATTCTTTTAGTAGCTTCACTATTTTCTTTCTTTCGGTTCTGGTTACTTCATTTACCTTCCTATTTCCTTCAATCCCCGATAATTCAATAATAACAGGGATCAATTTTTTAGGCAGTAGTTTATTTAAGCTGTTTTTAAATTGCTTGTTGCTTTGCTCAGCAAAATCTCTTTGTATCCTTTTATCCAAAGTCGGATAATCAAGCGCTGGTTTAAAATCTATGGATATTTTTAAATCTTTTGTTCCCTGCTCGTTGATCTTTTTGCTCAAATTCAATATTATAGGGCCGCTTAAACCATTGCCCGTAAAAAGTGCTTCGCCAAAACATGAATCAAGCTTGCGCTTCTCCCAGAGGCTCACCTCTACATTTTTCAAACTCAAACCTTCCAACTTTTTAACTATTTTTTCTTTAACAGTAATGGGAGTGAGAGCTGGTTTTGGTTCTACCACACTGTGCCCTATTTCTTTAAGCCATTTATAAGCATCGCCAGTGGAACCTGTCCCCGGATAAGATTTCCCGCCCGTGGCCAAGACATAATTATCAGCCACGATTTCCTCGCCATTTTTTAAAATAACTTTAGCTATTTTTTTATTTCCCGAACCGATAATTATTTTTTCCACCGCGCTATTAAACCTGATTTCTACATGGTTATCGGCCAAATATTTTTCTAAACAGCTAACAACCTCCCGAGCATTATCCGAGACGGGAAAAACTCTCCCTCCTCGCTCCACCTTTGTTTCAACTCCCCGACTAGTAAAAAATTCCACCACCTCCCGATTGGAAAATTTATGCAAAGCCGAATATAAAAATCGGCCATTTTGCCCATAAGAACCTATAAATTTCTTCAGATCCTCTTCGGCATTGGTAATATTGCACCGACCTTTGCCAGCCAGTAAAAGTTTTATCCCCAGCTGTTCATTTTTTTCCAGCAAAATAACCCGGGAGCCGTGTTCTCCCGCCTGGCCGGCCGCCATCATTCCGGCTGGTCCACCGCCAATTACCGCTAGATTGTACCCGCCTGCCTCCCGAACAGAAGCGTTGCGGGCAGGTTGGTTGTCGCCCATAAATCGTCTTACTGTTTTAATTCTTTTTTTCTCAGTCGAACAGCTTGCGGAGTAATTTCTAACAATTCATCGTCGGCGATAATCTCTAAGCCCAGCTCTAATGTAAGCTCAAGGGGAGGTGTTAAATTCAGAGCTTCATCAGATCCAGAAGCCCGCATATTAGTTAATTGTTTGCCCTTAGTCGGATTGACGGCCATGTCTTCGCCTTTGCTAACATTGCCAATGACCATGCCTTCGTATACTTCCGTAGTCGGCCCAATATAAAGAGTGCCGCGTTCTTGCAAATTAAAAAGAGAAAATCCGAGGGCTTTCCCTGTTGCCATGGAAACCATCGAACCAACTGCCCGACGTTTGATCTCGCCAACGTGGGGTCGAAAACCAATAACGCGAGAGGACATAATTCCTTCGCCACGCGTTTCCGTCATAAATTCTGAGCGCAGTCCCAAGAGACCGCGGGTCGGTATTTCAAATGTTAGCCGCGTATCAGCCTGATTCTTTTTCATATCCATCATCGTTCCTTTGCGCTTGGCAATCTTTTCAATGACGAGACCGGACATCGACTCTGGCACATCAACAATGAGTTCTTCAAATGGCTCCAGGGTTTGTCCCGCCTTTTCTTTTAAAATAACTTTTGGTTGAGAAACTTGCACTTCATAACCTTCACGGCGCATGTTTTCTAAAAGTATCGCAATATGCATTTCTCCCCGTCCGTGAACAATATACTGATCCGCTTGAAAAAAGTCTATTTTAATTCCGACATTCACTTCTAATTCTTTAGTTAAGCGTTCTTTCAATTGTGAATTCGTGACAAATTTCCCCACCCGACCAGCAAAAGGCGAGTTATTGATCATAAATCCCAAAGAAATAGTTGGTTCATCAACGGCGATGTGTGGCAACAGTTCAGCTGATTCATCGGTGGTCATAGTGTCGCCAATGTAGACTTCCGGAAATCCAGCCACCACAATAATATCTCCGGCCTCAGCCTGTTGAACTTCCTTTCTGGTAAAACCTTCAAAGGTAAAAAGGTTGGTCACTGTCCCCTTTTGCAAAGTCCCATCAACTCGCTTGATGAAAAGCTGGTCTTTTTCTTTCACTGTTCCTTCATAGATGCGAGCAATTGCCAGACGTCCTAGATAATTATCATAATCTAAATTAAACGACTGCATGCGCAGCGGCTTGTCCGCTTCGGCGGGTGCAGCAGCGACATTGGCCAATATCGCATCAAGCAGTGGCGTCATGTCGTGGGAATCTTCATCTAATTCCTTTTTAGCTATTCCTTCCTTGGCATTAGTATAGACTGTCTGAAAATTCAACTGGTCATCATTAGCTCCCAGATCCATAAACAGCTCGAATACTTCTTCAACAACCTCGGCTGATCGAGCAGCTGGTTTGTCAATTTTATTTATCACCACTAGCGGCTTAAGACCTATTTCCAGGGATTTTTTCAAAACAAATTTTGTCTGGGGCATGGGGCCTTCTTGCGCGTCAACCACCAGCAACACCGAATCGATTGAGCGCAAAACCCGTTCTACCTCTGAACCAAAATCGGCATGTCCAGGTGTATCAACGATATTAATTTTGGTAGTTGCCCGCCCTGAGCCTGCCACGCCCGTCCCAATCCGATCGGGACGAGGCGGGCTGGCCGAAGGGTAAAACATGGAAGCATTTTTGGCATAAATTGTAATACCCCGTTCTTGTTCGAGAACGTTGCTATCCATACTGACAGATTCATCAGTCGTCGCTCCTGTTTGACGCATCAGGGCGTCAGTAATCTTTGTTTTGCCGTGATCAACGTGAGCAATAATGGCAATATTTCTGATTTCCATGAGATTTAGGATTTAATAAAAATAAGTTGTCCGAGAAAATAGGTTAAATAATAGAGATCATCCTCGATGACGCGTATTGCTACGATGTCCTTGATACGGTCGTCGATGTTTTTTGGCAGAAGTTTGTCCACCACGACCTCGGCGAGAATAGGGCTTCTGACCCCAAGCCTGAGATTGTGCTTCATGAGGTGGTTTTTTTCTTTTCGGGGGAAGGGCTGGCAGAGATAATATCGGCAGTGACTGGCGAATCAGGCGTTCAATTTTTCTAACATCATTTCTTTGATTCGAAGTGACAAAAGTGATAGCCTTCCCGTTACGTCCGGCGCGTCCAGTTCGACCGATACGGTGGACATAATTCTCGCAGTCATCGGGGAGATCAAAGTTGATCACCAGCGAGATATCTTGAACATCAATACCGCGAGCAGCAATGTCAGTAGCAACCATGATGCGAAATTTACCGCTAGTAAATCCCGCTAGAGCTGCTTTTCGTTGTGATTGAGAGCGATTAGAATGAATTTCTACAACGGTGTGACTCATATTGCGAATATCACGGGTGATACGTTTCGCGCCGTGTTTTGTTCGCGAAAAAATAAGAATTTTACCTTTTTGGTACTGTTGCAACAGAGAATCAAGTAAACGCATTTTATCATCCTTGATAACAACAAATACCTCATGCTCTACATTCTCGGCCGCTGTTCCCTGGGGAGCAATTTCGATTCGCAAAGGCATCTTCATAAATTCACTTGCCAGCGATGAAATTGATTTCGGCATAGTCGCTGAAAACAACATTGTCTGTCGCTCTTTTGATATAGTTTGCAAGATTCTTTTAATTTGCGGTAAAAAACCAATATCGAGCATGCGATCGGCTTCGTCGAGAGTGACAATATTTACACGATCGAGCCTATAAGCCCCTTGATCCATTAAATCAACCAGACGCCCGGGGGTAGCAATCACCACGTGAGGATTGCGCCTTAGAGCCTTTACTTGAGGATGTTGAGAAGTCCCCCCAATAACTACTACGGTGCGTAGTCCCAGTGGAGCGCCAATATTTTTAAACGCTTCTTCTACTTGCAGCGCGAGTTCGCGAGTAGGAACTAGAATTAATCCCTGTCCCCTATGAAAAGCAATGCGCTGGATCATCGGGATACCAAACGCTAGGGTTTTCCCTGTCCCGGTTTGGGCAATACCAACGACGTCCTTTCCCTCTAAAGCGCCGGGAATGACCTGATGCTGGATTGGAGTGGGAATAGCAAATTTCTTTTGGGCGAGAATAGCGAGAAATTTTTCTTTTATCCCTAGATCACTAAAACGACCAGTAGACTGCTCTCTTTGTGTCATAAATTTGTAATAAAAATGTGTAGCCCGCCGTTCTTCGAGGTCACACATTGACACAAAAAGAGTCGAGCTGCTTGGGGTAATTCCACCAAGCTATGATTTAAGAGTGTAATATATCAGTAAGATCATGTTTTGTCAAGAATGTTTTCTTTTTTTCCGAATCTTTTTGCCTAATACCTAGTAGAACGCGGGGTTGCAAACAAAATTGCTGACCATGATTTAATCAGGATTTAGATATACCAGTTTAATCAAATACTTTATCTCCAGTCAATTTTTCGTAAAGCAGTGCTGAAAAATGCATAATTGTGGCGAAGCCAGGTAAAGAACTGCCGGCGCCAATGTAAAACATATTTTGCCAAGGACTTTTATAATTAAGACGGTTAAAATTAACGTTAGCGGGATCAAGCGGGGTACTATAGCAATTTCCTTTGGGAGCGAATAAAAAATGCTCACTAGTAGTAGGACTGCCGATTACCTTTAGAATTATATGCGACTTTAGACCAGGAATAAATTTTTTCTCTAAAACAGCTATCATTTTATTCGCATATTTTTCTTTAGCTTGATCATATAGAGCCTGATCTCTAGATTTTAAATCAGCAAAGTATTCATAATTACAGGGAGCAATAACAACTAACTGATGACATCCTGGAGGACATAAGTTGTCACAACGCAATGACGGAGCATTGCAAAAAAAGTGTAATTTTTCCGGAATTCCTGGGGAAAAATGTTGTTCATAAATACTATTTATGTCCCCATCGGAATAATAAAATACATTTTCTTGGCCGATATATTTTTTAAGATCCAACCCTTGGATGCCAATAAACACACTCAGAGCGCCAGCTGAATACTGATAGCTAAGTTTTTTTTGAAACTTTCGGGGAAAATACTTTTTACCAATAAGATCCATACTTAGTTGAGGATCGCCATTGAAAATAAATTTGTCAGCGGTATAAATTTTACCTTGTTTGGTTTCGACCGAAATTACTTTTTTATGCTTATGATCAAGATTCATTTTTACAATTTCGGTTGAAAAATGAGCGGCGCAATTATTTTGACTTGTAATTTTGTCTAATAAATTTTGCCCTACCATTTCAAAGCCTTGCGTGGGATAATAGGCACCGGTGTTGTAACTACCGATTCCTCCGGCCTGAACCAGTAGAGATAATTTTTGGGGCGGCAGAAAAAAAATAGATCCTTGGCCGGCTAAAATACATTGGAGTTTTTGGGGGAAGGTGAAGTAATCAAATAATTTTTGTAATGTCCAGTGGTGATATTTAATAATATATGAATAACGTAAGGGGTTTTTAAGAACTGTTCAAAACGTAAACCCTAACGGCAGGTCATACATTTGTTGATAGATTTTATCTAAAATATAAAAATATTTTTTTAACTGCTTATCATAAGCGGGAAACATTTTAGTCAAGCGAGTATGTTCTTTAGCAAACCCCTGGCCAATCTGGTAATCAATTTTATTAGAAACAACCCGGTCAAATCCATCAGGGTCTAACTGTTTAAAGGTTACTTGTTTTTCTATCCCTAGCTTCTTTAGTACATTGAATACTCTTTGCTGCTTACCGCAATCATATACGTAGTGCCAACCAGGACAAAATGAAAATCCTTTATGTTTAAAGGTATGACCATATCCTCCCGGCAAATAGTGTTGTTCAAATATGGCAATTTTTTTACCGGCTTGGGCTAATAATGCTCCGGTAGTAAGTCCACCAATCCCGGCGCCGATGAGTATATAGTCGTAATTATTCATGGGTAGATTTGAGGGAAAAAAGTGAATGCCGGCTATCTCAAGTACCTTATTTTTAACGGATGGCGATATAACGTCTGGCATACCTGATGCCCCTGAACGGTCTTCTTTAGGGATGACCCGTGTAGCGCACAACGCGCCCGTGAAGGGGTATGGGCACGCCTACTTCTGGGATGACCCCAAAGAACTTCTTCCTGTTTTTTCCTAGTGCCCTTTACAGGTATGCTTTGTTATCAGATGACATCTTCCTTATTCAAAAGGATTCGTTAGAATACTTTCTTTGATGGATCTCTTACAAATCTTTTTCCTAAAAAATCCAAACCTCGAAGTCTTCTTGTTGTTACCATTGCCAATTTGCATGCAAAATCTTTGTTTCTGGATTGATGAACAAAAACAGATGTCCATGATCTCCAAAACAAAGGTACTCATCACTAAATGGAAGTCCTCTGCTTTTAAGCTTATCAATAACATCTATAGATGCATCTGAATTAATAGTGCAAATGAATTTCATTACTTTATTTGCCTTAGGGCATATCGGAATTTCAGGCGCTTGATACCATAATGGAACTCCACATAATAATAATTCATCGGAATCGCAAAATTTTTCAATCTGTAATTTATTAGAAACTTTATATTTAGTTTCATTAAATTCAATTCGTGTGACCTCTCCCATTTCCGGTTCGTACCAATCGTTACTAAACGTTTGTGAGTTAAGAATTTTAGGTCTAATAGGATCTGTATAATCCAAATAAACTCCTGAATTACATTCATAAATAGGATATATAATATGTAATTTGGGCATCCCAATCCAATTGAAAAACGGGTCAGTTCCATCAATTGTTCCCAAATATTGAAATGGAGTACATAGATTTTTATCGTCTGGAAGCTCAAGTTCTAATGGCTTTTTACCACCTAATACATGATTTCCTTTTTTATTCTTTTCAAGAAAAAAA
>JBDRPV010000011.1:0-3725 GCA_043826745.1 Parcubacteria group bacterium | reverse complement strand
AGGGCGAACAAAAGATAAATTTCTTTCATTCATGCCCAAGATGTCAGATCTAATCATTAATATTATTTACTTTGACTCGACGTTTTTTTAACAGCTCGGAAACGGATATATTCGGAAATGCGCAATCCTACCCACCGACCTAGTAAAATATTAACTACAAAAGTGAGTAAAATCACTTCCGGATAAGCAAGGATAAAAGTATTGAAAGCACTCCAGCTAGCCAAGTAATAGCAAGCTACCGAAACCAGGATTGTTTCTAAGGATAGCAAAATGGCGGTGCGGGGCCCTTTTTCCATCTGAATAGCGATGAATTTTTCAACCAGAATAATCAGCACCAAAATCGGCAGAATCGATAGACCGATAATGCCAGTCCGACTAGTCAAGGCTCCCCCGACAAACATCGCCAAAATGGCTAGCGCTACTACGGTCAACACTATAGCCATTCGGGGAAGATACAATAAGCGAAACTTTTTCAAAATTAATCGCACTACGGTAGCCACTATTAAAATGACTAAAAATATTGCCAAACCATACTTCAAGCCAGTGGCCAAAAAAGACAGTGTGATAATGGTCGGGGTATAAATACCAAACGTTTTAATCCCCAAGAACTGACGGGCGAAAGCAACCACCGTCGCAATAATAGGCAAGATAAGCATCAGGTAAATATTATCGGTGGAAACACCTCGGTTGATCAAAAAATTGATGGTGTAACTCATAAAGTTAGTCGGTCCCAGTTTATCGATCGCCCGTTCGCTGTAAAAACTAATTAGGTTGTGGTCAACTCCAGAATCTCGAACCGATTGAAGAATAGCATCAGCGTTTCGGTTATCGATTACATTGTATAAAGAAGTATCTTTGGTTAACAAAATATATTGCGGTTTTAAGACATCAAAAGTCGACTGAGCATAACGAGCTACCGGCGTAAAGCCTCCTTCCGCAATGTTGATAATCGCTTTGTCTGACATATTTAAGCCATCTAAATCCTCCGCTTTCTGGGCAAATTTCGACAATACACTCAAACCCAAACTACCTGAGGTCCAAACCACCACCGCTGAAGATTTCTTAACAATTTCACTATTCTCCAGCAAAGAATCTGCTAATAATCCCTCGGTAATATAATCAGCGTTTGCTTCCGGAGCTTTAATATTAAACAACAATACTTGTTGTCGGGAAGCATAGCGTCGGAGAGATTCTAGCTCATCGGCCGGTGGAGTATCGTCAGTCAAAAAGATGATAACATCATCAAAGATTTTGACAGTCTGATCATCTATATCTTCCCCGGCTTCGTTACTAACTGTTAAAGTAACTTTATAATCACCTGGGCTCTGATATTGATGTTCTACCTTTTGTCCCTCACTAAACTGTCCATCGCCGAAGTCCCAATTATAGGTGATTGTTTCCCCCGCTTGTTTCTCCATTTGCTGACCACTAAAAGCAACTTTTCTCTCCACTAACTGCTCGATATCATCACCGGCATTAGCCCGCGGAGGCTTGATAACTGGCTTTTCTTCCTCAGTGGCCTCTTCTTCAGCCGCTTGACTAAAGCTAGGCTGAGCCAAAACCAAAAAAGGAGTTAGTAGAAGCAGCCCAACAATTAATAGACGAATTTTCATAAGTTTTTATTACACAGATTATTTAATTTCTCTGAATTAGCGTGACAAATTGCAACGGCCAAGGCATCGGCAGCATCATCAGGCTTAGGTATCTTATTGAGCCCCAACATACTCTTCACCATTTGCTGCATTTGGGCTTTATCAGCTCGCCCGTAACCCGTCAGAGACTGCTTTATCTGTAAGGGCGTATATTCGCCCAAAGGTAGGCCAGCCTTTTGTATCGCTAGCAGTATTGCTCCCCGAGCCTGAGCCACCGTCATAACCGTTTTTACATTTTTAAAGAAAAATAGCTCTTCCACGGCGACGGCGGCTGGCTGGTATTCTTTGATCAGGGCTGAAATATCGTTATAAATGCAACTAATCCGCTCCGACATGGGCACTTCAGCACCGGTAGTAATACAACCGCATTTAATATATCTGGCCTTGTCGCCATCTCTTTCTATCAAACCAAAGCCGGTAGTAGCTGTGCCCGGATCGATACCGAGAATTATCATATATATAGATTATAGATATCAGATTATAGATTTCCAATGATTTACTATCTATTATCTGAAATCTAGTACCTACTATCTAAATTACTATAAACTTCACTCACATCGTCTAAATCGTCTAAAGCTTCTATTAACTTGGCGATTTTACCTAAGATATCTTCATCTTCTATCTTTAAGGGATCCTTAGGGATTAATTCCATGCCAGCTGATTCAACCTTGGCGCCAGCTGCTGCTAAAGATTCTTTTACTGCTGATAGCTTATTGGCGGCGGTAGTGATTACTAGGCCTTCGTCCTGCCTGCCCGCATTGCTACGCCCGCCGGCATGCCTTCGGCAAAGCCGATGGCGGCCTGGCAAAGCGTTGCAGGCGGGTTGCTCAATATCATCCGCTCCCGCTTCGATAGCAGCCATTTCTATCTCATCACTCCCTGCTCCCAATATTCTGACAACACCACAACTCTTAAACATCCAGGCCACACTACCCATTTCACCCATCCGTCCATCGTTATCTTTCAGAGCAGTTTTTACTTCTGCCAGAGTACGATTTTTATTATCAGTGATCGCTTCAATAATTAGCGCCACGCCACCCGGACCATAAGCTTCATATTTTAATTCTTCCAGCTGCACGCCCTCGCCTAATTCGCCAGCGCCTTTGGTAATAGCGCGCTGGATATTATCGGCGGGCATATTCTCCTCACGCGCCCTATCAATCGCCAGGCGCAATTTAAAATTCATCTCGGGATCACCACCACCGGATCGAGCAGCCACCGTGATCAAATTGGCCATTTTAGTAAAAATCTGACCCCGCTTGGCGTCATTGACTCCTTTTTTCCGCTTAATTGTGGACCATTTTGAGTGTCCGGACATACCTAACTATTTCCCTAAAATAAAGAGCTTCGCCCTTTGTTCGCTTGTTCGCTCGTCCCGATGCAGCCCCCGATTTGATCGGAGCAGGTCGGGAGCTCACTTCGCAAATAAAGAACTACGTTCTTTGTTTGCTTGTTCGCTCAGAAGAGTAAAAATAAATTTTTACTCTTCGTTCGCTCACTTCGCAAATAAACCAGGCGATTATCTATTAAATCGCTTACTTATCTTTATTTTACGTCTTTTTAGCTAAAAATGTCAATCGGCTACCAAGGGTGTCGTCAGCCCACCTGTCGGCAGACGGGTTATCAGTAGCCACTGACTACTGATTATCGCCTTATACTTAATTCCACAGTTATAAAGACAATGTAAAGCATTATTAGAATCATCCCCTCTTTCCAGGACAATCTGTCTTTCGTTCTTAAAAGAAAGGTAAATAAGACTAGGGCAACGACTAGAAAGGAAGCAGCAACTATAAATAATGAGAAATCAGCGATAGCTATAGGATGAATCAGCCCGACCAAACCTAAAACTAGAGCTGAATTGGTAACCACGCTTCCTAGAAGATCGCCCAAAGCCATTCCCTCACGCTTCGCTAGAACTGCTTTAACTTCAAATACCAACTCGGGAAGTGAAGTGCCAATAGCCAAAAAAGCTATACCAATAAAAATCAAAGGTACACCAAACTCGATAGCTAAATTAGAGCCAAGATCAACAATAAACTTAGCCGAGACTACAAGTAATACTACGCCAACAGA
>JBDRPV010000010.1:0-4563 GCA_043826745.1 Parcubacteria group bacterium | reverse complement strand
TTCCTCATTATAATCAAGGTTGACAGCAAACTAAAAGCCATCATTATCAGAAACATTACAAAAATTGTAGCTAAGATAGCGATGCTAGCATCCTTTATAAATGTATCATTGGGGTTTACCTTATCAAGCGTTGTCCAAGCTGAGCCCGCTATCTTGTGCGGCATTACATTAAAAAGAGCCATGGAAAACGTGTCCGAATAATTATAACCCTTAAGGTTGATAAACGTCATCATTAGTACATTGGAGAAATCAATAAAAACCCCCGCGATAGTCTTACTAAAATTAACTAGTAGAGCAGCGTAAATCAACTTCGGCAGCAGCGCTTTATATTGATAAGTTTCAATGCGCAAAATAGTGGCAAAAGCAATTACCAGCAGAGATATGACAAAGAACATATTGAGTACATCGCGAGTGATTCCCCAGCCAGCAATAACTACCGGATCATTTATAATATCCGGAGCACTGTGATAAACTTGATCGAATAAGTCGCCAGACAGGATAAAAAAGAAAGTCTCGATTTCTAAAATAAAAGCAAAAATGTAACCGAATAATAAGAAAGTGTAATTTTTAAATGTTGTCCAGCCCCCAAAGGACACCCACGGCAACAAAATGCCAAACGCTATTAGAGCGAAAAGCTTAATTCGAGTAAAGATTTTTTTGTTCTTTGTTTTATTGGCCACTAAATTTGCTAAATTCTACTCTGCAAACAACTAAATAGTAGTTTATTATTTCTTTTCCGCTGCTTTAGCTTTAGTCAAATCGGGAGGAGAAGTCGTACCAGTTGGAGTTACCACGTCCGAAGGAAATTCAATCAATCTATTATCCCCCGTCTTCGTATAAGTAGGAATGATAGCCGTGCTAGAATCATCACTACTGCCAAGCAAAAATTCCGCTAAATATTTCTTCAAAGGGTCAAGGGCATAACTTTCGATGGCTGATCCTATCGCCATTTTAGACATATTAATCATATCCAAAGCCATCTGACTCTTTAGAGTCTGACCAAACTCATCACTAGCCGCCCCTTTGTTTTTCTTGATTGCTTCCGCTAACTGACCATCAACCGTGGTTTTGCGGCAAAAGTCCGGGCGCAAATCGGAATCAACCATTTTATCCCCATCTTCATCAATCCATGCCAAGCTCTCACCCAGCTCTTTAGCTTGGGCGGCATTAATCGAACAATCTCTGGTTGTAAACAAGCCATCGCCACTAAATAACTCATTTTTAGCTTTATCCGATTGCTTTCCACTTTCATCCATAATATCCAGTGCCGCTTCCAACGAAAGACCAATATCACTATTCGAACCAGAGACAGTGGTAGTCAACATATTGGGAATCTCCTTACGTATCGTGTCCATTTTATCATCGAGACTTAAGACGGCAAATTTAGCAATCTCGCTGCGATCAAAAGTACACTGCGGGTCATAACCTTCCCCGACAAATTTAGTTAAAGCTAATTTTAAATTCCAATTGATTTTCACGCAAAGCGACTTGCCAGTGATTCTTTTGAAAACCACGTTAGCCGCCTGGAATATCACTTTTTCTTTAAGCCACAGTCCTAACTGTTCCGAAGTCATCATCCAATCGGATTTAGTAGCCGCTGCCATTACAATCTCTTTTACTAAGGGGAAAAGCGCCGATTTCCACACCGCTAGCAGAATATTCTCCAGCAGTTTGCCTAGATCTTGGAGAGTAACCGTCGGCCAACCAGCCTGGACTGGCTTAGGAAAAGCAAAAATTCCCAGACCAGAAAAAACAACCATGACACAAACAACTAGGAAAGTGAGAAGTATTTTAGTCCCAAAACTATGAACGGAAAACATTGTTTTTGATTATTTTGTTTTTAAATTTCTCTCTTCAGCTATCTGATCCAGCTCAATTAAATAACTATCCACAATTTGAGCTTTAAGCAAATAGGCTAACTCGGAGTAACCGTTCATAATCGCAATGGCGCCATCTTGACCAGTTGTAGTTGAACCACTATCACTGCTTATTTCTTCCGCCAAGTCTTTAGAGCGTCGTAAGGAAGCAACGATTTTTTTATGTAAATCAACGATTCTTTCTTCTCGAGGCGCCTCTAAATCTTCAACCTGATCTAGGGAGCTAGAAATCGCAGCAGTAAATTGGTACATTAGTGAATTGCCAACACCATCATTCGAAAATAGATCATAACTGCTAGCCTGCTCTTGGAAATTAAAGCTCTGATACAAAATATCACCCATAGTAGTAATATAATTCCGCACTTGCTCATCACTAGTGCCAGCCGCAATTTTAATCTCACTATCTGCTACTTCCGCCAGCTGCACTTGGCCGGCTACCGTTTCTACATCGTCCTGAGACTGAATATAGCCAGTCATGTCATCCTGTAAAGACCCAACGTCCTGAGCAGAAAAAGCTTCTTCTAAATAACTGATTTGCTCCCTGTCCGCCGAGCTTACTTCCAAAATATTGTCTTCGCTAGCACCAGCGCTATCGTTATCGCTGTCGCTGCCCGAATCTGTTTCTGCTAGGCGACCATCCTGGCTAGCATTAGCCGCTGCGTTGATAGCCACGTAGTCAGACAAATCAGCTTGCAATGGATCATGGCCAGAAGCGATTTCTTCGCCGTCACCATAGCCATCAAAATCAGAATCGGCCAAGCGGGGGTCAGTGCCGTATCTATCCTCGTCTTTGCCTACCAACCCATCGTTATCGAGATCAACATCATCATCGGATTGGATTTGCAAGGGATTAAAACCATTTTTTACCTCTTCACCGTCAAGGTGATTATCGCCATCGGAATCAGCGTTATAAATGTTGGTGCCTAGTTCCCTTTCTTCATCATCTGATAGTCCATCCTCATCAGAATCGATCTCCCCGGACACAACAGTGGCAACCTTTTTATCATTTTTATCCCCCTGTCCAAAATCAACTTTCTTGGCTATTACAAAACCGCCAATTGTTACAACCAAAATTACTATCACAACAGTTACCGACAACTTAAAACGTTTCGATTGCATTGTTCATTTTCTAACTACTAAGTAAATCAAACTTATTATAGTACAAATACTGGATAGTGACAAACATAGTTTGATTCTCCTCATTAATAGATGGCCATTTTAAGCCAAGTGTTGATAACCTGTTACAAAATAGTCTATTTTTTGTGGATAACTACGGAGTTGTAAAGTTTTTCCCACTCGTTTAAGGAAAAAGTTTCCGCTCTTCTGGTCGGATCGAGATTAGCTGACATTAATATTTTCTGAGCTTCCTGGCCGGAAATTTTATAGCCGGCGGCTAGATTATTATGTAATTGTTTGCGGCGACTGGCAAAACCGATTTTCAGGAGGCAAAAAAAATTCTCGGTATCGTCAATCTTGATCGCTGGTCGGGAATGGACTTTGATTTTTAATATAGCTGCCTCCACTGCCGGTGGTGGATAGAAAGATCTTCTATCTATAGTAGCAATCATTTTCGGCTCACCGTAAAATTGAACCGATAGAGACAAGAGACTATGCCCTCCCGGCCCGGCCACCACTCGTTTGGCCACTTCCTTTTGAACAATCAGAATCAACTCGATGGGTTTTGCTTCTGCTTCCAAAATAAATCGCAAGAAATGCGAAGTGATATAGAAAGGTAGGTTGGCGACAATTTTGTAGTTGCGATCTTTTAAGCCGGCAGCGGTAAAATTTAATTTGAAAATATCCTGGGATAATATTTCGATATTTTCTTGTCGGCTGAACCTTTTGTTTAAGTGTGTGGCTAATTGCCTGTCTTTTTCCACTGCAATCACTCGACTCGCCCTGCCTGCAATCGCCTCCGTCAACGCTCCTAGACCCGGACCAACTTCTAAAATCGTATCCTGCTGGCTAATATCGGCGGCCGTGATTATTTTGGTCACTACTGATTGATCAATTAAAAAATTCTGGCCAAGTCTTTTGTTGACGATCAGGCCTTCGGCTCGTAATAATTGCTTTACTCCCTTTATGTTGTGAAAATGAGTGGTCATTTAATTTATCTTATCATTTATTAGCTGACCTGATACATTTATCAGAGAAGCATGTCAGGACAACTGACGAACCCCAAAATAATGATCAAAACCTTCATTAAAAAACTAGAGAACTCCAAAATATCATTCTGGCAATTTTTAATCGCGCTGGTATCGATAGCTACGTTGCGAATTTTTGCTGAGACATTTTCTGATCTCGACAACCGTTGGCAGATATTGCCACCCGATTCTTTTATTCATTATTGTCTGTGGTTCATCTTAACATTTCTTACTATATCTTTGGTACTAGTTATTGCCACGCGCGAGAAAGTGGTAACGGTGCTAAAGATGCAAATCATGTTTTTCCCGATAATCTTGTTAGCTCCGTTTATTGATTTAGTTGTTAGTAGTGGACTGGGAGCAAATATTGCCTACATTATGGGGCGGGACATGGTGGAGCTCGGGCGAATGTTCCTCACCTATTTCGGCTCGTTGGATAATTTTGAAATATCGATTGGGATGCGGCTAGAATTAGCATTGGCTTGTTTCTTTGCTGCTTATTACGTTTATTTGAAAAGGGGAAAGATATGGCCAACTTTGCT
>JBDRPV010000009.1:0-5230 GCA_043826745.1 Parcubacteria group bacterium | reverse complement strand
CAAAGCGCGTCTGCATGCCAGTGGCGCTGACTTCGATTTTAGCTCTGCCCTTGACGACAATAGTTCCCAAATAAATCGTTCTTTTCTCTTCATCATAGACATTTTTCTCAACTGGCATTGACTCGCCGGTGAGAGAGGCTTCGTTTACTTCCAAATGCAAACTTTCCAAAAGTTTGGCGTCTGCCGGGATTTTACCGCCTTCCTCAAGAATAACTACGTCCCCGGGAACCAAAAGCTTGCTGTCTATTTTTTGTTCCACCCCGTCTCTCATGACCCGCACAGAGCTAACAGTCATTTTTTTCAGAGCTGCGATAGTCTTTTCGGCTTTATATTCTTGGATAAAACCGAGGATTCCGTTAAGGATAACAATAAGGAGAATAAAAATTCCATCCAACAGATCTCCCAAAAACAAAGATGCGATAGAGGCAATAATCAACAAAACCACTAAAACACTTGTAAATTGGGAGAAGAGAATCTGAAAAACAGTTTCTGCGCTTGTTTATCTGATAATCCAATTGCATTTTTCATGTGGCTAAATAAAAACCCCCGAAGCAGCTACTTCCCTTTATTCGTACACCCTTGTATTGTACATTAAATTGTGATATAAAAGATAAAGATATAACCTATATGACGAAAATACTTTTTTGGGCATTCATAAGTATAGTAGTAGTGTTCTTCATCTTTTTCTCTAGCATCATTGCTCTCGTCACGGATTGGTGGTGGTTTTCTGAAGTCGGGTTTACTGAGGTTTTTACGAAATCTCTCCTTGCTAAAGTGTCCTTGGGTCTAACAGTCGGAGTGTTTGCGGCAGTATTTCTACTTATTAACTTTCTTATCGCCGTGCGTTCGAAAATACCTTGGCTTGCCACTATTCCTGAAGCTCTGATTGGCCAGCCTCTGAGCCTGAATGATCGTATAGTAAAAAAACTTGGAATTGTTATTTGTTTAGTTACAGCTTTTTTTATCGGCCTTGTCGCAGCTAGTAGTTGGCAGGATGTCTTGAAATTTCTTGCGACGACCCCATTTGGTCAAGCCGATCCGTTGTTTAGTAAAGACGTGGCATTTTATGTGTTTTCCCTCCCGGTCTATTCTCTGGCCTTGGGTCTTGTCAGAAGCCTTATAGTATTGTCGCTTATCTTAAGCGGAACTATCTATATTCTTCGTGGCAGTCTCAATCTTTCTGCTCTCTTGGGGAAATTCAATCTCAACAGTTTATCGGAAAAACTCGGCGGCCCTCCAGTCAAATTAATCAAACACAAGAGCACAGACCGAAAGGCAAGACTGCATATAGGGATTTTATTATCCCTCTTTTTAGTAACAGTTGCCGTAGGTACTTATTTTTCGCTCTACAATCTCCTCACTACTCAAAGCGGACCCGTATTCGGCGCGGCATTTACCGATACAAATGTTATGATTCCCATCGTAAAGGTTTCTGTTTTTGCCTATGGGCTTGCAGCTTTTTTGGCATTGTTCTATGGCGTAAGCGGAAAAATTTCACCCCTTGTGGGCGCGATCTCTTTAACTGTTTTTGTAGGATTGGCCTCTGGCATCATCCCAAGTGTCTTTCAAAAATTAATCGTTGCTCCCAATGAACTGGTGAAAGAAACGCCGTTTATTAAACATAACATTGAAGCTACCCGTAAGGCGTATGGATTGGACAGAATCGAAGAAAGGGAAATCGCCGCGGATAAGCCCATTACCGCATCTGACATTGCAGCAAATAACTTGACCATTAAAAATATCAGGCTTTGGGATAGGTCACCGCTTCTCTCTACCTTTTCGCAAATTCAGGAAATTAGAACTTACTACGAGTTTGCAAATGTGGATAACGACCGCTACGTTATAGATGGAGAAGTTCGGCAAATCATGCTTTCGCCCAGAGAGCTAGCTTCCGACAGCCTGCCGAACAAGGCCTGGATCAATGAGCGCCTCACATTCACTCACGGGTATGGTGTTGCAGGTGGCCCGGTAAATCAAGTTACCCCGGAAGGTTTGCCGGTCCTTTTTGTCAAAGATTTACCGCCCAAATCAGAGGTTAAAGAACTCCAAGTCAACAAGCCGGAAATTTACTTTGGCGAGTTGGTAAACGATTATGTGATTGTTAGAACAAAATCAAAAGAGTTCGATTATCCCAAAGGAGAAGAGAATGTTTACACGACATATGCCGGTCAGGGTGGAGTGGAACTCAACTCCCCCTTACGACGACTCTTCTACGCTTTTCGCTTCGGCTCACTCAAAATGCTTTTATCAGGTGATATAACCTCCGAAAGCCGCATTCTTTATAACCGGAATGTAAAAGAGAGGGTGGTAAATATTGCGCCGTTTTTAACATACGACCGCGATCCATATTTAGTTATTACCGAAGGAAAACTCTATTGGATCATTGATGCGTATACTTCAACCGATAGATATCCATATTCTCAACCATTGCCCCTAAACGGTAGTAAAGTTAATTATATTAGAAACTCAGTCAAGGCGGTGGTGGATGCGTATGACGGAACGGTGAGTTTTTATCAAGCCGATCCGGACGATCCAATTATCAAAACCTACGCAAAAATATTCCCTAAAACTTTCCGTCCGCTTTCCGACATGCCCAAAAACCTCTTGCCCCATCTACGTTACCCGGAAGACATTTTTACTCTACAGACTGCTGTTTACACCACATATCACATGGACGATCCGCAAATCTTTTACAACAAGGAGGACTTGTGGGAAATACCAGCCATTGCTCAAGAAGGAGAACAACAGTCTGACGGCAAGGTTCCCGCAATGACACCTCGCCACATGATCATGAAGCTTCCGGGAGAAAAAACCGAGGAGTATATTCTGATGTTGCCGTTTACCCCACGGGCCAAAGATAATCTTTCCGCCTGGATGGTCGCCAGAAATGACGGAGAGCAGTATGGAAAACTGGTCGTCTATCGCTTCCCCAAGGACAAACTGGTGTTCGGACCTAAACAAGTCATTAGCCGAATCAACCAGGACGCAGAAATCAGTCAGCAGATCTCCTTATGGGATCAGCGCGGCTCACAAGTCATTCAAGGATCCCTTCTAGCCATCCCAATTGAAGAATCTCTCCTTTATGTCCGACCGCTCTACCTCAAGGCAGATACAGGCAAAATTCCGGAACTCAAGCGGGTAATTGTTGCCTATGAAAACAAAATAGCCATGGAAGAGACACTGGAAGCAGGACTCGCCAGACTCTTTGGCACCGGTATCGGCCAACAAGCCAAACCAGCAGGAGAAACAGCTCCATCGAAAGCAGCTACCGACACGAGTAAAGAGAATCCTCTCAAACAGGCTGCCGAGACGTATGAAGCAGCCATCCGCGCCCAAAAAGAGGGAGATTGGGGAAGATACGGAGAAGAAATTAAAAAATTGGGGGAAATCCTGAATAAACTGCGTCCATGAATCTTAAAAAGTGGCTGACTATTATTATCATCACATTAGTACTGCTTAGCTTTTTACCATCGCTATTTTTGGCGTACTAAGGGTACGAAGTGGAGGGAGAAATTGTGGAGGAGAAAAAATGAAAACCGGTTTATCCGCTACCATGCGATCAGTACTTATTGTGGGCACCACACTTTCCGTTGTTCTTGGGTTGTTGTTTCTCCTTTTTCGCATACTCCAACCATTCCTCTTTATATTTCTCACCGCTTTTATCTTAAGCGTCTTCTTAAACCCGTTATTTGCGTACATACACCAAAAATTGCGATTGCCCAAAACGATCTCTGCCACACTCGCGATATTCGTATCCATTCTCGTTGTGTCCATTCCTCTTTCAATTATTGTCACACTTCTCGTAAGCGAGACGGGTGATGTACTTGCCTTCATTCAGGCTAATGCGGGAACAAGGAATGAATTGACACAAGCTGTCTATGGCTACCTTAATCAATGGGGAATTTCCACCCAAAACTTTGAGTTTGAAGTCAATAAATATATCGTCACTTCCCTTCGCTTCGTGTCAACGAGTTTAACAGCCATACTCTCCCAAGCTTTTGGATTTATTCTTAATGGTTTCCTTACTCTACTCGTAACTTTTTATTTCCTAATGCACAAAGAAACTATTATCCATTATGTCACTAGTATTAACCTGTTAAGTCAAGCTGATACCGAGCGTCTAGCCTCCCGGGCTACTGAAGTTATGACAGCAACGATACGTGGAAATTTTATCGTCATAGCAATTCAGGCAGTGTTAGGGGGAGTAGGGTTTGCCATTTTTGGTCTTTCCTCACCTGTACTTTTGGGCGCTTTGTATGGCTTGGCTTCACTTATACCTGTAGTCGGAATTACCCTCGTGTGGCTTCCCACCGCAGCTTATCTCATGTTATCCGGCAATCTGGTTGGTGGCATAGGCTTGGTTGTATGGTG
Organism: Parcubacteria group bacterium; assembly: GCA_043826745.1. Lineage (GTDB taxonomy): Bacteria > Patescibacteriota > JABMPQ01 > JABMPQ01 > JABMPQ01 > JABMPQ01. Next base: position 859 of record JBDRPV010000009.1, on the reverse strand, counting down.
CATCGGTTCAAATCTGCTGATGGACAACGTCGTAGGTCCAAAAATCGTTGCAGGAGAAACAAAACTTCATCCTCTTTTCATCTTATTTGGGGTTCTCGGCGGAATCCAACTCTTTGGGTTATTCGGTATTATCTTGGGACCAACAATTATTGCCCTTTCTTTCGTCGCTCTTGAGATGTATCGCCAGCTACTGAAGGAGTAAAGTTATATTTCAAGAACTTCGAAGCGCTTGCGTAAATAGTCGCTCCCGATATTTATAGCTGTAATTCCATTGATAATTACTCTTTTCTTCTGATGGGTATGTCCGCTTAGCGAAAATTTCTCCGGTGGGAAGCGAAGGCCGAGAAGAAAAGCCTGCTTGCCCGCCGTAATCGCGAGCGAAGCGAGCGATGGAGGCCGGAGCTAACAATTTTCAGTAATTTTTGGTAAAATGAGTTCGAGCGACTTTGGAGCGAAGCGAAGGATAAGAAGTTTAAGGAAAAAGGGACTACACCTTAACCACCTCGGGAGTAGATAAGGCTGTTAGATGAGGATGTCCCAACTAATAATTTCAATAGGGTACGAACCCCTTCCGCCATTCGCCAGCTGGCGAAGGCGGAGGGTTCGACCCTTAAAAACTTAACAATTTCTAAGTTTTGGTTATAATGTATTTATGAAAATAGAAAAAAAGGTTTGGCCGAAATACTTTCAAGCAATTATAGAAGACAAGAAAAACTATGAATTGCGTCTTGCCGATTGGAAATGTAATAAAGGAGACACTCTAATTCTTAAAGAGTGGAATCCAAAAACAAAAAACTATACAGGCAGAGAAATCACAAAAAAAGTAAAGTATGTGGCTAAATTCAAAATAGATAACCTT
>JBDRPV010000008.1:0-4051 GCA_043826745.1 Parcubacteria group bacterium | reverse complement strand
AAAGAAGACGATTACCCCGACTACGCTATTGCTGTGGCCAAAGAGGTTGCCAAAGGAGATAATAAGGGCATCTTATTCTGTCGTTCAGCTGCCGGGATGGTAATTGCGGCCAATAAGATAGCCGGTGCGCGGGCGGTAGCTGCTTTTGATAAAAAATCGGCTCAGCATTCGCGCGAGCATAACGACGCTAACGTTTTAGTCTTATCTGGTGATTGGCTAGATGAAAAAAAGGCTCGCCAGATTGCTAAGGTCTGGTTGAATACAAAATTCACTCAAGAGGAGCGGCACGTGCGGCGACTGACCATGATCAAAGAAATAGAATAAAAGAATGGCTGAATTAGTACCAGCAATATTAACTAAGTCTTTAACTGAATTTGAGGCGAAAATAAGGCAAGTTGAGGATTTGGTGAATATGGTTCAAATAGACGTTATGGATGGTGAGTTTGTGCCCAACGAGACTTTTAACGAGGTAGGTAAAATAACGGAAATAGAAACTAATTTAAAGTACGAGATTCATTTAATGGTTGCGGATGTTGACGAAGCCATTGATAAATGGCTAAAATTGAAGCCAATCCGAATAACTTTCCACCTTGAAGCGGTTAGTCCGGATAAAATTGAGGAAATCATTGGCAAAATCAGAAATCTAGATATAGGAGTCGGTCTGGCGATAAATTCTGATACCGACCTCGCTGAAATTAAACCACACTTAGTTGAAATTGATTTTGTGTTAGTGATGGGTGTAAATCCCGGTTTTTCCGGACAGAAGTTCCAAGAAAGTACGTTCGGGCGAGTAAGGCAGGTGAAAGAAGATCATCCCGATCTAAAAGTAGGAGTAGACGGGGGAGTAAATGCGGACAATGCAGCTGATTTAGTAGCAGCCGGAGCGGATGAGTTAGCGGTTGGGAGTGCAGTTTTTGAGAGCGAGGATGTTCGGGGGGCGGTTGAGGAGTTGCAAGGGAGAATCAAGATAATAGATCATAGATAACAGATTACAATTTGAACGGCTAGTTAAAAAACCGTTTCATCTAATATCTACAATCTAAAATCTATTATCTTCTATCTGATATCTATTATCTATAATCTAATATCTATTCTATGTACGACATCATCACAATTGGCTCCGCTACTCGCGATGTGTTTTTGCTGAGTAAAAGTTTTCGTAGCTCTAGAAATCTTTCGGCTGGCCAAGCTTTTTGCTTTGACGTTGGAGCCAAAGTAGAAATGGATGACATCTTTTTTGCCACTGGCGGTGGTGGAACAAATTCAGCTGCTACTTTTGCGCAATTAGGGTTGAAATGCGCCTGTGTTAGTAAGATCGGGAATGATCCTGGCGGACGGGCATCGCTTGAAGATCTGATCAAATTCAAAATTGACACACGGTATATTAGAAAATCTTCACTAAGTCATACGGCTTATTCGGTAATTATTTCGACGCCAACTGTCGGACGGACAATTTTAGTTTACCGCGGAGCAAGTAAAAGATTCCAGTCAGCCGACATTCCCTGGACGAAATTAGGCCAGACTCGCTGGCTTTATATTACTTCTCTAGGTGGTGATGTTGGTTTACTGAAACGTATTGTTGATTCCGCTCAGCAGTCAGGGATTAAAATTGCTCTCAATCCCGGTTCCGGCGAGCTAAAAAATGGACTTAATAAACTAAAGCCGATTTTAACAAAAATAGACGTTTTGCTTCTAAACGAAGAAGAGGCTAGAAGTTTAGCCAAGGCCGAAAAAAGAGAGAATGAAAAGAATATTGCCCGAAAATTGTCCAAAATAATTAATAGAGGAATCGTAGTGATCACACGGGGCAATGCTGGTGTAGTAGTTACGGCCGCGAGCTCCCGATCAGATCGGGACGAGACAGGTAAATATTATCAGGCGGGTACACTGGGCGGAAAAATAGTAGAAAGATCAGGAGCCGGCGACGCTTTTGGTTCTGGTTTTGTCACCGGTCTTATCAAAAAAGGCTCGATCGAATATGCTATTCAGCTAGGTTCAGCTAATGCCAACTCAGTTATTAAGTATTTAGGGGCAAAAAATGGCCTGCTGAAAAAGAGCGGGTTAGGAAAAATCAGGAGAATAAAAGTAATTATTAGTAATTTATGAATCCGCATCATAAAATAGCGCAAATTCTGCGCACTGAGGAAAGTAAGATTAAGGAACTATGTCAGAACATGGATAGTTTATTTAGTACTAGCGGAGCTTTGGAAAGGGTAGCAGCGGAAAATAATTTTCGGGTTAAGGAAATACTGAGCGTGCTGGGGCTGAAGAAAAAGTCGTCTAATCGAGAGGTGTATAACGCGCTTATTAATAAACTAAAGAAGGATGATAAGTTATTGTTTGAAGCTTTAGGAAAACCTCGCTGCACTTCCCGAGAAAATTGTGCTGACCTTTTTACTGTCGCTGAGAAATTAGTTAGTAATCACCAGGGATTTTTTCTCAAGCGGGAGAAAATGGCTGAAATGCTAAGTCAATGTCCTCCGGCGCGGATCATGCAGGCCTTAGGATATAATACAGTGGACGATTTACTTAAAAACGAAGATCAGGATCAGGTGTTTTCTTCTTTAAGGTTTACGGAGAGCGCCGAGTGGATGAATGAAAAATTTATTCCTTTATATCGGGACTTATCGTTTGCTGATTTTGAGAAAAGAGATATCAAATTAGTTTTACTTGATAGTAAGTGGCTAAAGGTAGCGGAAAAATTTGTAAAGAAAAAATATCACAACGTCAGTCATTTAAAAGAGCTGGGAATTGTTTTTGTTATTCCTTTGCGGATTGACACTCCAGGTGAGACGCTGCGTGTATTCTCACTATTATTGCATTATTTGTACGAAGTAAGCTTTTACAATAAGCTGATTGTAAAAAATAGCCGGCTGGACGATTTTGGTCAGCAACTTATCGCTTTATTGAGAGGGGATGTATCTAGCAATGACCTAATGGGTTCGGTGGGGAACAAATGGCGCATTGTCCAGAGATATTTGGCTAAAGACGATCTCAATGACCCTCGCCTATTCGAACCCCACGTTAATCCGGAGACTATTCACTGGGACAAAGCCGAGAATAGCCTGACACAACTAGATGTTATGTATCCCGGGCTAGAGTTCACTTTCTGGAAGGATCTGAATTTTGTCGGCGATTTTTTTGCCAATGACGGCACAGAGAAGCTAGTCAGTTTTAACCTAATTGACAGTGTAATGGCGTTAGTAAAAGAAAAGGAAATGATAAAATATCTCTACCATCACCAAGAAGCATTGTGGAATAGAATTTTGTCTGAATATATCGGTCGAGAAAAAATGGAAGAGTTGATCATAGATAATTTTACTGAGGGGTTTATTGATTTGGGGCAGCAATAGGCGTTTTGTGAAATGACTGGAAAATTGGTTAATAATGGGGTATATTAGGATATATTTATACAACTGGCTTACATGCCGCTAGGTATGCAGGCGAGTTTAACTGAAAAATCATGACTCAAATAAAGATCGAAATCGACAAAGAAAAGTGTATTGGCTGTGGGGCTTGCGTGGCTTTATGCCCCGACTATTTTGCGATGGAAGGGGATAAAGCTAAAGTGATCAAGAGTGATGGCGACAAAACTGATTGTGTCCAGGAAGCCGAGGCTTCCTGCCCGGTAGCAGCTATCAGAACACAAAAGGAATAAATTATTATGCTGACCCAAGCAATCCTAGCGGCATTTTGTGTTTTACTACTCCCTCAGGCTAGTTATGAGGGCCAGTTTTTGTTACCGGCCCAGGAAAAGAACCAAGTAGTTGCCAGAAATCAGCAACTAGCACTACCCTTTAAAGAAACAACTAGTCTAGGAGTGGAATTGGATGCCAAGTCAGCTCTAGTTTTAGATGGAGCTAGCGGCAAGGTTTTATTTGCCAAAGACAGCCAAGAAAAAATGGCGATGGCTTCTTTGACTAAGATGATGACGGCGGTAGTAGTGTTGGAAAGTGGAATCGATTTGGAAGATACCGCCGAGATAGATAGAGAAGTGGTAGTAGTCGAGGGGGCTGATATTGATTTGAAGTCGGGAGAAGAAATGCGAGTA
>JBDRPV010000007.1:0-4875 GCA_043826745.1 Parcubacteria group bacterium | reverse complement strand
CGTCTAGTGGTTAGGACACCTGGTTTTCATCCAGGAAACAGGGGTTCAATTCCCCTTGGGACTACCAATTGGCATTTTTGTATTAAATATTTCGGAAAGGGCTAACGTAAGCGAAGATATGGGGTTTGATTGCGGGCTGGGCAATGGGTATAGAGCTGTAGGGTGTTAGGTTGATTCGATCGCTTGTTTTAGCCGAATAGTAGAAGGTGATCTAGGTGTTCCATTAGACAATTTAGACTTGTAAAAAGAGAGTCCTCATTTGAGGGCTTTTTGTGTTTGGGGAGATTATATTAAAAGGGAGGAGTAAATAAAAAAGGAACTACGTGGTACATAGCTCCTTGTCGATTGACTGAAAAAAGAACTAGAAGGGTTCGAGAACGATCGACTGAGGGTTAATCTGTGGTGGAATCTCGTCTCGATCGGGATATCGTCCCCAGCCGGTGTTGTGGCAAGAGCCAGTTTTTGCCATTTCTTGTCTGGCTCGCTTCACCCACTTTCGCCAGCCCCGGCTCTTTTTGCTGTCTTTCATGCCAGCGATGGCACTTTCCAGCTTGTTTTTACCAAGGCTGTGCATGCAAGCCAATCGGGCTGCCCGCATATAACTTGATCCCCGCCAATGCCTGCTATACAGCGCTAGCGCGTATTTGTTTTTACCTTTTTTGAGGAACTCTTGGTGAATCCAAGCCAGCCGGGCCAAGATATCCAGGTGGCTATTTAACAAGAAGAATGGATCTTCGAGCGTATATTTCTGCCCCCCGGTTACCAGTATAGTTTCCATTGCCATCTTAGCCCACTTCTTAACGGTTTCTTCTTGGCCACAGAAGTGAGACCAATGACGCTTGACATAGAGAAGTGTCAGGAATCCGGCCAAAGCCAGATTTGCCTTTTCTACCTGGTATCTGCCAGGCATACTGGGGTGTTTATAGGTGAATTTGCCCCACCATTTTTTCTTAGACGGTATTTGGAGGCTAGGCCTCAACCTTGATCCTGGAGACGGGGCGTATTCGGAAAGTCCAATATCAATTGTCTTGCCCCACAGCTTCTGTTCTAGATGAAACCAGCCCCGGCACCACCGCAGTAGATCCAGACTGGCTTTCATTGCTTTCATCCTCCTGATGTCCCAAGGATGAGGCGCCAGCGCCAGCATCAGCGTAGACACTCTCTTGTGGAAGGGGCAATATGAATTATGGCAGGATCGAGCACAAATACGCTGAGGGACTTTTCCAGTTGGAGTCTTGCGAGCAACTCGTCGTGGGCGTACCTCTCTGATCCAACCCCAACCCTCTACTATCCACTCTACTTTTTTGCAGCGTCGGGATTTAGAAATCCTGTCACCGTAAAGACAGCTCCCGTATTCTCTCAGTAATTTATCTCTTTCCGGCGCAGGCAGCTCTTTCCACTGGTGGGTGTCGTGGATGAACGGCCCCTTGGAAATTTTTGCTGCGGGAGCCTTTATTGGTCGCACCCTCTCAGTTCTTCCAGACTTGGTTGATTGCAGAGGAGCACCACAGCCAGCGATCACCAGAGCCAGCAGCACCACGATGTTTTTCGACATGTCATTCTTCCTTTTCTGTTCGGTGTTTTGTTATACTTTCTTTATGCTTCTGAGACATACTAGAGCTGCTGGCAGAACAGAATTTCTGCTTTAAAATATCTCAGAAGCATAAAAAGAAACGAGTGTCCAAAATTGCATCGGAGGAAAGGAAAACGTTACGGATTGCAAGGAGCGTCAATGAACAGAATAACAATAGATACTATAAAATTATAGCTGTTTTATCAAGAGTAAATAAAAAAGGACAGATGCGCGGGTGTGAGCAGACGCATTGTCCGAATGTGCTAGTATGGTGGCATTATGTGGAAGGGGATCGGGAAACAGTCGAAGATGGCCATAAGGGCAATAGCAGCGATTGTTATCATCCATACTGCCTCATCGGCCAACGTTGATTCGCTTGCTGGAAGACAAACGAATTTTATCCTCGGTGGTTTCGGTGGCGGGATTCTTGGAGGCGGCGGTGGAGCCGGAGGGCCGGGCCGGGCTGTACAGAGGCGTAGTTCTCGATAAACGACTTCCTTTTTCGGAGTCACGCAGGGGAGTCCCATGCTATATCCTTTCTCGCCATTAAAGGCGAATTTGCAAAGATCAATTCTATCTGAGTTTATTTAATCATATAAATTAGTATTTGTCAATCAAAAAAAGTCGGAAAAATTGCTAAGAAAGTAACCCTAACTATCTTTATTTAATCTTTTATTTGGTCTATAATTTTAGAAGTCCGGGAAGATGGCTCTGAATTCAGTTTAAGCCACCGAAAAACCTCCACCCACCTCCGAATCTCCTCCTCTAAGGTGTTCCATCCTAGACCCAGGTGTCCTATAATATCTTGCGTATGTATGTATAATCAAGGTAAACAATTAATGTAAAACATATGCCAGGAAAACTACCACCAGGAGAAGGTCCTCCACTTGAGGGTCAAGAGCAGGCTGACACAAGCATGGAAGCAGCTACAGAAGTGTCTGAATCTATTCCTACTCCAGAGGAAGTACAATCGGTTTTTGAACAACTAGTTGGTGGGGAAGAGTTTACAGATCGAAGGAAACTTGAAGATGAACAAGGTCTTTATTTGTGGGAGATTATTGTTTCGAGAGAAGACGGAGATGTAGAATATTCATATGCGAGAAAGGGACGGCATGGGAAAGAACAGGCCTCGGCAACAGCTATCGGAGCATATTTTTTTAACAAGGGAGGTATTCCAATAAGTGGGACTACGGCAGCCAGATATGAAGAGGGAAAGTGGAGAATAATTGAGTAAATTCTCTTACAAACCAAATCTGACACTATGTGGTTGGTATTACTGATCTTACCAATTCCCACTCCCTCAATTCCGCCACAAAGCGGTTCCAACTGAATCCCCTTGGGACTATGTAAAGACGTAAATAGTATTCCCGAAAATACACTGGCTAATAATCTGTGGATAATTGATGTAAAAAAATGTCAAAATCACCACCAGGAGAAAGTGATCCAGGCTTAGAAGTAGAAAATGGAGTAAATCTTCTAGACTTTTCTAAAGTAGCTCCACAAGAAAGAGCTATATTTAAAGAACAGCGTGGCTTACTTGATGCTTATGATAGTTTTTTTACAGCCAGTAAAACTGAGAACCCACAAGAGTTACTGGCTACTAAAAAAGGTCAACAAGGGCAGAAGGATCAGGATGTTCTTATGCGGAGCTACGGTGACTTGATAAAATTTGATGAAAGGTGTCATTGTGGAGAAATAATACAAACGGCCAGGAAGCATGGGTTCATTTCACCGGAAATGAGTTGTTACACATTAACATACCTTCGTGGGCTACTAGATGGACCAGCTCGGAAAAAAATTACTGGTGGAATTGATGAAAAAAGAAATTTTTTTGAACAACTAAGAGGGAAAGCGGTTTCTGAACCCAATATGGACAAAGAACTTGCAAAGTTGCACACGGACGCGGTTGCTTTTCGAGAAATTGAATACAAAAGAGGCATCGACTTAAGTGCTCACGATGTTGAGGAAGCCGTTAAGGACCTCCTTTCAGAAGAAGAACGTGCAGCTGTTAAAAGTTTTCATGATTCACAACGAGATATTACGATAAAAATGGAAAGTGAAGCTCCTTGTAGTGCTTTTCTTCATTTTCAGAGAGATTTACAATGGATGTGGGGGCCTGCTATGAGAGAGCGATCTGAAATAGAAGCTGGCAACCATCCCCGCGGAGAGATGTTTTCCTTAAATAATTTAAGAAATGATTCAGGAGGAGGTCGATTAGGTGATGTTGATGAAACTTCCTCGCAATGGCACACAACGTCAGGTGATAATAACTATCCATATTAGATTGATATACTAAGATACTCACCAAGACAATTTAATTAGTAATTAGATACGTTCAAGTCCAATTCACCCTAGCATATTGTAATAGCATAAACTCATAACCATTCTCCGGATCACCAAAAGAGGTTTGAACTTCTTCCAACCTTCCCTATGAATTAGGTTTTTCTTTAAAGCGCGGCACTAAGCCGTGTTTTTTAGTAATAAAAAGCGGCTGATTATCGGATCTAATTAACAAAATTATCCGGCCTTTGCCATCCCGTAGTTCCATGATAAAATAGTTCTAAATCTAAGGGAGCGCAGGTAAACCATAATTTCTTTATATTAAATATATAATATAAAGGCAGTTCTCTTTGGAGTCTATAATTTGTACTATATGTCAACAGAGCGATCAGCGGAAGGTATAGGTAACGAAATTGAAGACAAGAAAAATGATAAATTCCAGATCCACGAGCTTTTTAGTAGGTTGGCAGATATACGAAATAATCCTCCTCAGGATTTTTCTAGTGATGCTGAAAGGTTGGAGCACTATACTACCCAAAATGTAGACAAAGAAAAATTGGTTTTTTTGATCAATCTAAAGCTATCCAATCCTGAAAGAATTCCGACGGAAGATATTGAACATTTATTTGATGATTGCGAGTTAGATAGCAAAACGAATGAATCTACTATTTCAGCCCTTTTGTTAAATCACATCAAGCTAAAAATTATTGAGGGTGATTACGTCGCTGCCGAAGAATTATTTGGACAATATTCAAATGAGTTTTCTGGCAGTAAAGCAGGGACAGTTGAGTTGTACTATACTTGTTTGAGGGACAGTAGTTGTCCCGAGGGAGAAGCAAAAAAATATAGAAAAGCTGCTTTAGAATTAGGGGTGAAAAAAATTGCACAAAGCAAAGCGTCAAAATGGCTAGATTTAGATCAAGAGGATTCACTTAATAGGACTATTAGAATTTATGGTGATGTGATAATGCAGACCAGGCGGCATCACCTTCAGGGAGTTGAGAGTGATTTACTTAAATTCG
>JBDRPV010000006.1:0-2091 GCA_043826745.1 Parcubacteria group bacterium | reverse complement strand
TCATGAAAGTTAAAAGGTGTGGCATGGCGAACGAGGTAGTAACACGTAGGCACGTACCCGAGAGTCGGGCATAACTCCGAGAAATCGGAGATAATTCCCGATACTCTCCGCCAATTGGCGGAGCAAAGTTTTAACGCTCTCGGATCGGCCTGCGCGCTATCAGAGCTAGTTGGTAAGGTAATGGCTTACCAAGGCTATGACGGCTAGGGGGAGTGAGAGCTCGATCCCCACCGATGGCACTGCGATACGGGCCATACACCTACGGGTGGCAGCAGTCGAGAGTCTTCCACAATGGGCGAAAGCCTGATGGAGCGACGCCGCGTGCAGGATGAAGGTCTTAGGATTGTAAACTGCTTTTCTAGGGGAAAAATTTCGATGATATTACCCTAGGAATAAGGGGTTGCTAAACTCGTGCCAGCAGCAGCGGTAAAACGAGTACCCCAAGCGTTATCCGAATTTACTGGGCGTAAAGGGTGTGTAGGGGGATATGTTAGTCCTGCTTTAAATATCTATGCTTAACATAGATACCGGTGGGATACGGCATATCTAGAGAGTGCAAGAGGTCTGTGGAACTCACGGTGTAGGGGTGAAATCCGTTGATATCGTGGGGAACACCAAAGGCGAAGGCAGCAGACTGGTGCATTTCTGACCCTGAGACACGAAAGCGTGGGCATAAAAAAGGATTAGATACCCTTGTATTCCACGCCCTAAACTATGTTCTCTGGCTTTTCTAAGTATCGACCCTTGGAGAGGCGAAGCTAACGCGTTAAGAGAACCGCCTGGGTAGTACGGCCGCAAGGCTAAAACTCAAAGGAATAGACGGGGGCTCGCACAAGCGGTGGATCATGTGGTTTAATTCGACGATAAACGAAGAACCTTACCAGGGCTTGAAACCCAAACGAATCTCGATGGAAACGTTGAGAGTCTCACAAGGACGGTTGGGCAGGTGATGCATGGCTGTCGTCAGTTCGTGGTTTGAATTGTTCCCTTAAGTGGGGTAACGAACGCAACCCTCGTCCCGAGTTAAAACTGTCTCGGGAGACTGCCGCGCCAAACGCGGAGGAAGGAGAGGATGACGCCAAGTCAGTATGTCCCTTTGATGTCCTGGGCTACACACATGATACAATGGTTGATACAGAGGGTAGCCAAGCCGAAAGGCGGAGCCAATCCCATCAAAATCAATCTTAGTTCGGATTGAGGTCTGCAACTCGACCTCATGAAGTTGGAATCGCTAGTAATCGCAGGTCAGCTATACTGCGGTGAATACGTTCTCGAGCCTTGTACTCACAATAAAAGCGCGCAGCAGCTCATTTTTCTAAATGGTTAAAATCCATTTCTCTCTTAAGTCGGAGAGCATAGCCAATGAATAGTTTATTGCCGCGAGGCAGTAAGTGAAGGATTCGGAGGCAAAAGACAGCCTGACACAAAAAGAATTCGATCGACCTATCAATGGGTGGTGAGGATAGGGAAGATCAAGAAAAGAATTCGTTAGGATGTTTGGAATAGAAAATTGGGTAACCTGTGGAGATCTGATGTTGTTATCCTGTTTTGAATAGGATATAATGAAACTTACGCAGCGTCAGAAGTCAGCTGAATCATAGTACTTCGGTATTATGCCGGAGAAAGGATTCACTCTAATACAATGCTTACCAAAGATTACATAATCGGGTTAGTAGATGGTGAAGGCAGTTTTACTGTCTATATCTGCAATCCTGATATTATTAGTTCTAGAAAAAGACGAGCAGTGGCAGAACCTAAATTTTATGTCAAATTGGTTGAAAAGGATAAAAAAATTCTCGATGAATTAAAAAAATATTTTAATTGCGGTAATGTTTATTTTCAAAAAGATAGCCGTAAGAATCATCAGAATTGTTTCCGTTTCGAGGTTACAAAAAGAGAAGATCTAAGAGAAATTATTATTCCATTCTTTAAAAAGAACAGATTAAAATTTCCTTCTAAAATAAAAGATTTCAAAATTTTTTGCGATCTCGTAGCAAGAATTAAAAAAGGAGAGCATCTTACTCGTTCAGGACTAAATAATCTTTATAAGCTAAAACAAAAAATGCATTAGAGCTCGTCGCGTGCGGGAAA
>JBDRPV010000005.1:0-9420 GCA_043826745.1 Parcubacteria group bacterium | reverse complement strand
GTATTTAGTATAGCCAACCACACCTTCCGCGATCATGTCCTTAGTCTTTTTGTCTCCTTGCAAATAGCGGTCTTTGGAGCCGGCTTCCATGGCGTCGATCGAGCCCATGCCGCGATAAACTTTAAATTTCTTCCCATCTTGTTCTACCACTTCTCCTGGAGCTTCGTCGGTACCGGCCAACAACCCACCCAGCATCACCACTGAAGCACCAGCCGCTAGTGCTTTCACTATATCTCCGGAATATTTAATTCCGCCATCAGCGATGATTGGTGTTCTTGTTTTGCGAGCTGCCTCGACAGCGTCCGTGATGGCCGTCAGTTGTGGCACACCAACTCCTGCTACCACTCTGGTAGTACAGATTGAGCCAGGTCCGACACCCACCTTGACCACATCTGCCCCAGCTTCAATAACATCATCGGTAGCTTGACCAGAATCCACGTTGCCACCGATGATAGCTACTTGCTCACAATATTTTTCCTTAAGCTGCTTGATCAAGTCGCCAATCTTATAATAATGACCGTGAGCAACATCAACTACCAAAGCATCTGCACCTGCTTTCACGAGTAATTTTGCCCTCTCTTCCACATCTTTGCCGATCGAAATCGCTGCCCCACACAGTAAGTTCTCTTTTTTAACCTTTTCCACCTCAGCTGCTTGCTTAATTGGTTCCAGATTTTTATGAATAATGCCGAACCCACCAGCTTGTGCTAGGGCAATTGCCATCTCACTTTCCGTGACAGTATCCATAGCTGCTGACAGGATCGGAATCTCTAATTTTATTTTGTCTGTTAACTGCACCGAAGTGTCAACTTTACTAGGAGAATGGGTCGAGGCTTGAGGGACGAGCAAGACGTCGTCAAAGGTTAGAGCTTCTCTGATCATTATAGTGGCTTAATAAATTTAATGGCTTTATTCTAGCTCAGACCTAAGCTATAATCAACTTATTATCTGGGTAGGGGGCAAACATTATTTTTTTTTGACTGCAGGCGAGGAGGTAAGTATTATTATTTTCCTGGTCGCAGAACTCGCCCCGATTAAAAGCATCGGGGCTCAGACATCTGCGGCTGCAGAAAAAAACAATACTTACCTCCTTGTTAGAATAGATAGGGATAACTTGTCATCCAGAGTAAATAAAAAATCCATGAAACATCAAATAGCAATTCTCGACTTTGGTTCACAATATACTCACTTGATTGCTCGGCGCATTAGGCAACTTGGCGTGCTGGCCAAAATATTTATGCCCGACGACGATCTTTCGGAAATTGGCGAGATAAAAGGCCTTATTCTATCTGGTGGCCCACAGAGTGTAGGGGATGAGTCATCCGTAAAATATAATCGAGAGATTTTTGCTTTAGGCGTGCCAATCTTGGGTCTTTGTTATGGTCAGCAGCTGATCGCCCATCACTTTGGGGGCGAGGTAAAGCCGGGGAAAACCAGCGAGTATAGTCTGGCTAATATGTCAGTCATAAATCAATCCCCGCTCTTGGCTGGTCTGACTGATAAAGAAAAAGTCTGGATGAGCCATACGGATTCGGTAGTTAAAGTGCCAGCTGATTTTTCTATCCTGGGTAAAACTGACACTTGCCCGGTGGTTGCTATGGCCAATGAAAAAGAAAAAATCTACGGCCTGCAATTTCATCCCGAGGTGACACATACCGAACACGGCCTGAAGATTATCGAGAATTTTGTGCTAGATATTTGTAGCTGTGAGAAAAATTGGTCAATGGAACAATATTGGCAAGAGTTGCAAGAAAGTATCAAAAAGCAAGTTGGAGATAATAATGTATTTTTATTAGTATCAGGTGGAGTTGATTCGACTATTTGTTTTGCCCTACTGGAAAAAATATTAGGTAAAGAGAGAGTATTTGGTTTGCATATCGACAATGGCTTTATGCGTCTCGGAGAATCGAAGTGGGTCAAAGAGGCTTTGGCAAGGGCTGGTTTTGATGATCTGACAGTAATTGATGCTTCGGCGGATTTCTTGGCAGCAACTGAGGGCGTAGTTGATCCGGAAAAAAAGCGGGAGATTATTGGGCGGGTTTTCCTGGAAGTGAAAGATAGAGTTATGGCGCAGCAAAACATGAAAACTGACGACTGGGTGTTGGCGCAAGGCACTATTTACCCGGACACGATCGAGAGTGGAGCGACCAAGCACGCGGACAAGATCAAGACGCATCACAACCGAGTGCAAGAAGTATTGAACCTTATGAAAATGAATAAGTTGGTGGAGCCTTTGGCAGAATTATACAAAGACGAAGTGCGGGAAATTGGCCGACAGCTGGATTTACCGGCTGAGTTAATAGAGCGTCATCCTTTTCCCGGGCCGGGGTTAGCGATTCGGACTTTATGTAATGGGGATGTGGAAAGAGTGGCCGGCGAAAATAAATTGGAAAGCGAAATTCGAGCGGCAGTCGGCGCTGATTATCGAGCCTCAGTCCTGCCTGTTAAAAGTGTCGGCGTGCAGGGCGATAATCGTACTTATCGACACCCGGTGGCTTTTCAGGGTGAGTTGAATTGGTCGGTTTTGCATGATCTGTCAGTGGAAACGACCAACAACTTCAAGGAAATCAATCGAGCGGTGTATTTAGTTGGTCCCGAGAATATAAATCTTGATGATATTAAATCTAGTGAGGGCTATTTAGAGAAATCGCGATTGGATTTGTTGCGCCAGGCGGATGATATTGTAATGCAGGTGGTGCGTACAGCTGGGATTTATGATGACATCTGGCAGTTCCCGGTTGTATTAGCGCCGTTAGGGCTGGCAGGAGGTGAAGCGGTTATCTTGCGTCCAATCGAGTCGCGGGAAGCGATGACGGTTAATTTTTATCAGATGAAGGAGGAGATTTTGCGGGGGTTGGCGGAGAAATTGTTAGCTGTACCGGGCATCGATCTAGTCTTTTACGATATCACCAATAAGCCGCCGGGAACAGTGGAGTGGGAGTGAGGGTTTTCAATAAAAAAATACTGCTTTCGGAGCAGTATTTTAATTTTAAGCTTATTTTTCTCCAAATATCGAAGTAAAAACACCTTCCTTCCCTATCTTCATAGCTTCATTAGAGGAGAGGACTTTCCCATTCATGCATATATATATGCCCTTATCTAGATCTTGTAATTTAGCTAGAGAATAGCCCAATTGGAATGGAGCATCAGAAAAAGAAAATCCATTAAGAGGAATGAATGATCCGGTGATTATGATTGTGCGATCATTGTTTTCCAGATTTGCTTTTAGATATCTAGCAGTGTCTGACATTGTGTAGGTGCCATGGGTAATAATTACTTTCT
Organism: Parcubacteria group bacterium; assembly: GCA_043826745.1. Taxonomy (GTDB): domain Bacteria; phylum Patescibacteriota; class JABMPQ01; order JABMPQ01; family JABMPQ01; genus JABMPQ01. Next base: position 6,138 of record JBDRPV010000005.1, on the reverse strand, counting down.
TGTAAGGACTTTTTTTTACTGTCTGTAGAATATTTTTTAGATCATCCCAGATTAAATCACGACTATCTTTCATACACACTTTTGTAAAGGTAGATTCTTGATTCAGCCTCAAGCCTTTAATGAATTGAGGAATTATTGATTCTTTATTAACAACGGCAGTATCCTTGGAACCATCGTAGTATGAATCGATAGTGCCACCAGTAAGAATGAAATGGATAGTGTCTTTTTTCATATAATTTATTTAATTTAATGGGCCCGGAAGGATTTGAACCTTCGACAAATCGGTTATGAGCCGAGTGCTCTGACCGCTGAGCTACGGGCCCGTGTTAGATAGTTCCAAATAACTCCTCAGCTTTTTCCTGACATCTTTCTTGCCCTTCGAGGTTTTGTAGTATTTTTCATTTCTTCTAGCATCTTTTTCTTTCAAGTAGCCTTCATAGTATACCAACAACACCGGACGCAGTTTATAAGTTGACTTTACTTTACCTTCATGATGTTGGTTTAATCTTATCTTCAGATTAGAAGTAAAGCCAGTATATATTCTACCATTCTTTAATTTTAACAAATACACATAAAACATAACCCCTCCTATTTATCTTTCTCGACAAATCGGTTATGCCCCGCAAGCTTGCGGGGCTGACCACTGAGCTACGGGCCCCAAAGTTGCATAAGGGTGACCACTGAGCCTGCCTGCCTGCGGGTCTGTCTCACCTTGGCGGGACTACGAACCCCCTTATAAGGACATTTTATATAACAATGACGGCTGGGTCTAGGGGAAATAAGCCAGAGCGCCATCCGTCACTTCGTATTTGCCTTTGACACCGCGTTCAAAATATGCTATAATGAAAGCGATTGAAGATAATATCATGTGCTTTTTTAGATTTATGTATCTGCCCGCCAGTGCCTGAAGCGCAGCTGATGGCAGGCGGGTGTAAATTTGTGACAAATCTGTGTTGATCTGTGCGCTTAAAAACAAAAATAAAAACCATGCCACAATCAAAAACTAGCCAGCCTTCTTCAAAAAAGACGAAAGTTGTCCTTTTTTCGCAAACTTTAGTAGTGACTGGGCTAGTGGGGTTTATAGCTAGCCTTTTACTTTTAGGGATAGCTAATAATCCTGGTAATGAACCGGAATTGTCTTCTCCGGCAGGGCAAGAAGAGTATGTTCCGGGGGAAGTTATTGTTAAATTCAAGCCAGTAGCAAAGGGTCAGTTGTCTAAAGATGTCCAGCCGCAAAAAATGGGGCTAGTTTCTGTAGACGAGATTGGCAAAAAGAACCAGGCGCAGAAAGTAGAAAAAGTTTTTAAAGGTGAAGAGAAAAATATCACCTCCCGGGAAGAAGAAAAATTACCTAAAGGTGTAAATACTCCCGATCTATCGGCTGTTTATAAAATGAGTTTTCCCGAAGACACAGATGTCCGAAAAGTGATAGCGGAATATGAGAATGACCCGGCCGTAGAATATGCTGAACCCAATTACAAAATGGAAACCTCTCGCACACCCAACGATCCTTATCTGAGTTCGTCTGGCACTTGGGGTCAAGCTTACGATGATCTGTGGGGGCTAAAGAAAATCAACGCCGAATATGCCTGGGATACTAATATTGGTAGTGCTGACGTAATAGTAGCGGTAATAGATACGGGAGTTGATTATAATCATGAAGATTTAGCGAGCAATATTTGGACTAATTCCGGTGAGATAGCTGGCAACAGCATTGATGATGATGGCAATGGCTACGTGGATGATATCCACGGCTACGATTTTTATAATGGTGACGCTGACCCGATCGATGATCATGGCCACGGCACTCATTGTTCGGGAACTATCGCGGCTGTCACTAATAATAATAAAGGTGTTGCTGGGACTTCCTGGAACAGCCAGATAATGGGAGTAAAATTTCTGGGCGCGGGTGGATCGGGTTGGCTTTCCGATGCTGTCAGTTCTATTGAGTACGCCGCTGATAACGGCGCTGATGTTTTAAGTAACAGTTGGGGAGGTTGGGGTAGTTCGCAGACCCTCCAGGATGCTATTAATTATGCTTATAGCAAAGGGACAGTGGTTGTAGCTGCGGCCGGAAATAGTAATTGGGATACTAGTTATTATCAACCAGCTGGTTTGGAAAACGTCGTTACTGTTGCGGCAACCGATTACACTGATAGTAAAGCTTCCTTTTCTAACTACGGTGATGAAGTAGACGTGGCCGCTCCTGGCGTGGATATTCTTTCTCTAAAAGCTGACGGTACTTCGATGGGATCCACTGTCGGCAGTAATTATACTAGAGCCAGTGGGACGTCAATGGCTTGCCCCCATGTAGCTGGGGCGACCGCTCTCATTTGGTCAGAAAACTCTAACTACACTAATCAGGAAGTTGAACAAGTATTAGAAACTACGGCCGATGATCTGGGAGACATTGGCTTCGATGTGTATTTTGGCTATGGTCGAATTAACGCCCTAGCTGCTTTGCACGGGGAACCCCTGCCAGTCAGCACCACTTACTCTTCCATTTCTATAGATACCTCTCCTATCTACCTAGGTCAGTATGGCACGGTCACAGTCACCTTAAAAAATACCTATAATATACCTATTTCTGGCAAGGAGATAACTCTCAGCTCAAATCGGGGCACTGATACCATCATCCCTTTGCAAACTCATACTAACACTGAGGGTAAATTTCTAGCCAACATTACCTCTACTCAAACAGGTACTTCAGTAATCACTGCTCGTGATGTTACTGACGGAGTAAATATTAATCAAACTCAAGCAGTGACCTTTGCTGCTGTTCCGGACACAACCGCGCCCGGGGACGTTTCCAGTCTTAGTCTAGAAGCGGGCAATAAACAAGTTCAACTATCTTGGGTCAATCCCCCAGCCTCTGATTTTGCTGGCGTTAAAGTAGTTAGGAAAGAAGGCAGTACTCCGCAGAATGTCTCCGATGGCTCCACTATATACAACGGTCGAGCATCTTCATATCTAAATACTGGTCTCACCAACGGCACAACTTATTATTACGCTGTCTTTAGTTACGACGAGGTACCTAATTATTCTGCTGGTATACGGGGTAACGCTACTCCTATAGCTGGGACACCAACTGTTATTTCTAATTTCCGCTCGATTGCTGGTAACGGACAAGCAGTTTTGACTTGGAGTAACCCCGATGATTCTAACTTTGCTGGCGTTAAAATTGTCAGAAAAGAAGGTGGGAATCCGCAGGGACCGACAGACGGCACGGAAGTTTATCGTGGGGACGGAGAACTTCACATAGATACTGGGTTGGCCACGGAGACGGTTTATTACTACGGCGCTTTCTCTTATAATAATGCTGGGGGATATTCCAATGGCATCTATGCAGTTGCTGGTCCAATTAGCAATGATACTAGCTCTCCGGGCACGATCAGTGGTCTCAAAGTCACCCCTCTCGACAGCAAGATATTACTTGTTTGGAATAATCCCTCCGACGCTGATTTTGCCGGCGTAAAAGTTGTGCGCAAGGAAGGTAGTCATCCCGCCAACGCCCAAGACGGTACTACGGTGTATCAGGGGGCAGGGACATCTTATCTTGATACTAATTTAACTAATGGAGCGACTTACTATTACACTCTCTTCTCTTTTGATGGTTCTTTGAACTATTCTTCCGTAGTTCCTGGGTCGAGGGCTCAAGCTACGCCTAATAGTATAAGCATTATTACTGGCGCTGGTCCGGGTGGCGGTCCGCAAATTAGAGCTTTTAATGATAGTGGCGTTTCGACCGGCTTAAATTTCTTTGCTTATGATCAGAGCTTTAAAGGAGGCACGAGAGTAACGACTGGCGATATCGATGCCGACGGACAAGATGAAATTATCGTCGGGGCCGGCACGGGTGGTGGTCCGCAAATTAGGGTTTTCGAATCAGACGGTCAAGCTAAACCAATCCAATTCTTCGCTTTCCATCCGGATTCGCGTACTGGTGTGGATGTGGCCGCGGGCGATGTTGACGGCGACGGCAAGGATGAAATAGCTGTTTCTCAGCTAGCTAACGGCGAGGCCTGGGTTAAAGTTTATCGTTATGATGATGGACAAACAATAATGGGAGAATGGTTAGCTTTCCCCGCTGGGGTTAATTCGGGAGCGACGGTAGCGATGGGCGATGTCGATCGAGATGGTCTAGCGGAAGTGATAGTCGGAGCCGGCACGGGTGGCGGTCCGCAAGTCAGGGTCTTCGAGTATAATGGAGAAGTTAAACCAATCCAATTCTTCGCTTTCCATCCGGATTCGCGTACTGGTGTGGATGTGGCCGCGGGCGATGTTGACGGCGACGGCAAGGATGAAATAGCTGTTTCTCAGTTGGCCAATGGTGAAGCTTGGGTGAAGGTTTATCGCTATAATGATGAGCAGACAGTAATTACTGCCTTTAGAGCATATTCTCGGGGGGTAATGAGTGGGGCCAATATAGATCTAATCGATGTTGATAGCGATGGTGAGACTGAAATAGTCACCGGCGCTGGCAATACCGGTGGTCCCCACGTACGAGCCTTCGAAATGTATGAACCAATAACTTCTACTAGTTTCCTGGCTTACGGTAATTATTTCCGCGGCGGGGTGGATGTGGTTGGAGGAAGGTGGTAAGTCCCAAAATAACTTGAATTAATGTTCCCTGAACTCGTAACCTTCACTATCTACGGCCACACTTTCGCTGTTTATTTTTACGGCGTGTTTTTGCTACTAGCGATTGTTTTGGGCGTGCTGGTTTTGTATCTAGAATTAAAGCGTCATAAATTAGAAACGCGCCGTATTTTAGATAATGTGTTTTGGATTATTCTATTTGGCCTGATCGGTGCTCGTCTAGGTTATACGCTACTTCATTGGTCTTTTTTTAGCGGTCAGCCTTGGGAGATTGTTAAATTCTGGGAAGGTGGAATGGTGTTCTCGGGCGGGTTGATAGCTGGGATTGCTACAGCGGTGATCTGGCTTTGGACTCGAGAGCGGCGAGAAATGTGGGGTTGGTTAGATGCCGCCATGATCTCGGTCAGTTTTGGTCACGCCATCGGTATGTTGGGCAGCTTTTTTTCTGGTTTAGACATTGGCAGGCCTACCAATTTGTCTTGGGGGGTAAATTTCTTTATCAGAAATGAAGAGATCATGCGTCATCCCACCCAGATTTACGAGTCTTTAGCTTATCTATTAGTTGGGGTTATCTTGTTTATATTATCCCAGTGGCGCTTGAAAGGGACGAGAGGTGTTTTTACTTTTTCTGGCATGGTCTTTTTCCTTGGTGTTACCTTAATGGCTCTAATAAGGCTTTTAGTTGAATTTGTCCGGGTGCCAACTAAAGTTCTTTTTGTCCTGGGAGACATCGATATTTCCAGTGCTTATTTCTCTAGCTTATTATTGGTAATATGCGGTATAATAGGAATAGGTTGGCGGGCTAGTAAAAACCGCGTTGGAGACAGCCCCTATATTAATAAAAAAGATTCTAAACCTATGAATGAAGAAAAAATTGCCGAACTAAAGAAAAAATTGGAGAGTAAAAAGAAGGTTCTCCAAGACCAGCTGTCTAAAATTGCCAGCAAAGACAAGAACCTCAAAGACGACTATGACGCCAAATTTGAGAATTTTGATAGTGAGGTGATGGATATTTCAAATGAAGCCACCGAAGTGTCTAATTATCAAAATAAATTGTCATTGGAAGCAACTCTGGAACTGCAACTGCGAGATGTTAGAAAAGCTTTGGATAGAATGGCCAATGGTAAATATGGTCAGTGTGAGAAGTGTAGCAAAGAGATTAAACCGGAGAGGTTAGAAGCTTTGCCACACGCCGGGATTTGTTTGGATTGCAGCAATAAAGGATCTTAGATGATAGTAGTTGGTAAAATTTTTCGTCGAATAGCATTGTTGGATTTTAGCGTGTTATTGCTGGTTGGTTTTGATCAGTGGGTAAAATTTGTGGTGAGTAAGCAGGGAGGGTTTTTTATTTGGCCAGATTTTCTGGACATTGGGTTTTATCAGAATTACGGGATTGCTTTCGGCATTCCTTTGCCTCTTTATCTTATTTATCCTTTGATCGCGGTGTCATTAGTATTGATCGGCTGGCGTTATCGGCAGAAGTTAGGGCAGGGAGATATCTGGATTTGGTTGGCTTGCTGGCTGATCTTTGCTGGAGCG
>JBDRPV010000004.1:0-5187 GCA_043826745.1 Parcubacteria group bacterium | reverse complement strand
CCAACAGAAAAAAGGAAAACGCTTTTAAGAAATTCCTTCCTGGTAATATGATTAGAGATTTTCCTAAATCTTTTTCGCTGACTCCAAAGCTTTAAAACATAAAAAGAAAAAGCTAGAAGTAAAACTATCCCGTCCGCTCTTGAGAGATAACGATCCAACATTAAAAGTATAGGCAAGATAGCAACAACAACTGCAAAGTAAGTATCTCTAATTGCAATTTTACCTTTGATTTGAACCCCCCGAGCAAGAATAGCCACTAACCCAATTATTAGAGTTACATCAGCAATATTGGATCCTAAAACATCCCCCAGAGACAAAGAGGGAACTTTATTCATAGCTGAAGTAACCCCGACAAATAATTCTGGTATCGACGTTGCCAGAGCCATGATAATAAAGCCAACGACAAAATCGGAAAGTCGCAAGTAGGCAGCAATCTTTATTAGGGTTTTGATAGTCAGCGTGGCACTGATGACCAAAACAATACAGGCAACTAGAAAACCAAAGACAGATGAGATAATCACTTTTGGCAATTAAAATAAACTCCAAAGAAATAGAGCGAGAAACGATATCTAAACTTCCGCCTGACGTTTCTTTCTCGCAATAAACACCCACTTCGTAATCTCAATGGCTGCGATGTTAAGTACAGCCAACCCCACTAACAGCAACCAGTCGCTAAGACCTAGGGGAACAGTTTTGAGAACATCTTGCATAAAGGGGATATAGAGAGCAACACATAACATTGAGAAGCCAAAAAGTGCTGCCGCCACTAAGAACTTGTTGGAAAAGGGATTAATGTGCCAAATAGAACGCTTTAAGCTACGACAAGAAAAAACATAGAGGAGAGAGTCCAAGCCCAAACCAACAAAAACCATCGTTCGAGTGTATGTCAAATCGCCAGTCGTTTTCCATAGCCATATAAATAACCCGAAGAGAATTAGATCGGTGACAATACTAATAATAAGTATCAAAACCTTAATTTCCGTATCTAAAATCGGCTCCTTGAGCTTCCGCGGTGGATCTTTCATCACATCTTTCTCTTTCTTTTCAAAAGCTAAAGCAAAATCTGGCAATCCGTCTTCCACTAAATTTATCCAAAGAACTTGAACTGGTAAAAACGGTAAAGGAAAACCAAGTAATAAAGCGCCGCCCAATAAAATCAATTCACTAAAACTACCAGAAAGTAAATATAGAGTCACTTTGCGGATATTGTCAAAGATACCTCGTCCTTCCTCTACTGCCCGCTCGATAGTCTTAAAATCGTTTTCCAGTAAAATCATATCTGATGTCTCCTTGGCTACTTCCGTGCCAGTGCCCATAGCAATACCAATATCAGCTGACTTTAGGGCGGGAGCGTCATTGACACCATCGCCCGTCATTGCTACCACCTCGCCCTGCGCCTGCAAAGTATCAATTATTTGTAATTTATGCTTGGGAGCTACTCGAGCAAAAATCTGCGCTTGGGGTATTTTACGCTCGGCATCTTGGGGAGTCATTACATCTAGTTCATCGCCACTAATTATTTCTTCCTCCGTCGCTTCGATACCAACCTCCTGAGCAATCGCCCGAGCCGTTAGTTTATGATCACCAGTGATCATTTTGATCTTAATGCCAGCTGATTGACATAACTTGATCGCCTCTTTCACGCCGGGTCGAATCGGGTCGCGGATAGCAGCTAGTCCGACAAAAATCAGATCCTCTTTCACTTCTTCTTCTAAATCCGGTTTCCCATCCGCCGTTTCTTTATAAGCCGTAGCAATCACCCGATACGTTTGTTGACTAAGCTTTTCCCCTTCAGCTAAAAACTTTTGTTTGTCCGCTTCTGAGAGTGGCTTAATTGCTCCTGATTGATGTAAGCTCCCCGATCGCTCCAACAAGCGCTCCACCGAACCCTTAACGAAAATAATATTCCGGCCACCAGCCTGGTCACGATGAGCAGTAGCCATATATTTCAAATAGGAATCAAAGGGAACCTCATCTGTTCGTTGAAAATCCTGGATGAGTTGATCCTTGTCTAAGCCAGCTTTAGCAGCTGCCACTGCCAGGGCAATTTCCGTCGAATCACCAATTAATTTCCAATCGTCAGGCTTCCCAGTCGTGCTTTCATAATGGACATCGTTGCATAATAGACCAATTTGCAACGCCAATTGCAGATCCTGATCGCCGTTTTCCGGCAAATCTTTCATATCGCAGCTACTATTAGCGGTACAAACTTTCTCTACTTTCATTTCTCCCGAAGTAATTGTGCCTGTCTTGTCGGTACAAATAACGGAAGTGCTGCCCAACGTCTCAGCTGCCAGCAATTCACGCACCAAGGCTTTTCTTTTCAAAATCTTGCGCATGCCTATGGCCAAAATCACTGTCACCGCCACTACTAAACCTTCTGGAATAGCTGCCACCGCAATGGCCACGGCGAAAATAAACATTTCCGCCGGCTCTTTGCCCGTCGATATGCCCACTGCTATAAGTACTAGTAAACATAGGGAAATTATAACAGCGATCTGGGTGCTTAATTTTTTCATCCGCTGCTGGAGCGGCGTCTTTTCTTCTTTGGCTCCTTTGACCAGCACCGCAATCTGCCCAATTTCCGTCTGTGAGCCAGTGCCCACTACCACTGCCCGTGCTTGACCAGCTACCGCCACCGTCCCCATATGAACCATATTCGCTCTATCACCTAGAGATGCTTTGGCCGGCAATATTTGATCAGCCTCCTTGTTAGCAGGGACAGATTCGCCAGTCAAAGCGGCTTCATTAATTTGGACACTAGCTGCTTCCAGTAGACGTGCGTCCGCTGGAATTTTATCGCCAGCGTCGATCAAAATAATGTCGCCCGGCACTAATTCACTGGCTCCGACAGCTCGCACTCGCCCCTCCCGAAAGACCTTGGCCTTCACAGTTACTACTTTTTTTAGAGCCGAAATCGTTTTGGCTGCTTTGTTTTCTTGGATGAAGCCAATCGCGATATTCATTACTACCGCGGCCATAATAACCCAGACATCTACTATCTCATGCAGCAAAAAAGACACTAGCGCCGCCGTTAGCAGGATATAGGTGAACAAATTGTTAAATTGTTTGAGTAAAATGATAAAAGTAGAGGGCGGTTTGGCTTCGGGAAGGCTATTTTGCCCATATTTTTGTTGACGCTGTTTCACTTCAATATCAGAAAGACCAGTTTCGGGATCTGTCCGAAGCTTTTGTAAAACCTCAACTGACTTTTGGGTGTGGTAGTTGGACATTGACATTAATAAATTACAAATTACAAGCGCCAAATCCCAAACAAACTACAATATACAAACTACAAACAAGATAGTGATTGTAATTTGTGATTTGTGATTTTGTTATTTGAGATTTAATAATGTTTTATCCTTACCTCTTGCCTCGCTCCTAAAAGTATACCATACTAGATCCATGATATCACAACCGGCTAACAAATATTTAGAACTAGAGTTCGACAGTAAAGAGATAGAGCTCCTGATCCGCCAGGAAAAGTTTTATTACGATGATATATTACTCGACACTCTGAAAAAGACCCGCGATGCTTGCTTGAAAAACCGAGTAAAAAACGTGCGGTTCGGTATTAGCGCTAACCCAGAGGAAAATCTCAGTAAAATATTAAAGGTAGACGCCTTGGAATATGCCTTCCGGATCAAAGAGCTTGGTTTTGATTTTATTAACCTCAACTTAGCTCAATATTTAGCCATTAGCTACTTTAATCAGGTAAAAAGGGGTGGAAATAGGGAAAATTATCAGTCTATTCTGCCAAAATCCCACTACGATCTTTATTTTGAGCTAATAGATAAGCTCAAAGACAAGCTGGAATTTATTTTCCACCTGCCAACTGATGACTTTATCTATGAAGACCTAACCGACCAGCTTTTCTTGAATTGTCTGCACTTAGCTCACCAACTCAGTATCATAACTCCCCAAACCACCCTACCTCTCTCTTTTCACGCCTATCGGGCCAAGAAAAGTGTTAACCTTGATCACGATATGCAAGTCTCAAAAAATAAAACGGCTGATTTGATTGTTAGAGCAGCTAGATTTCTCCAGCATTTGGAGAAAAAAAAGAAGTTGAAAATTACTCTCACCTTGGAAATGACTAGTCAAGAATTACCAACTTCTCACTACGTTAGATACTGTACCTCTCCTTATCAAGTGCTGGAAACATACTATCTGGCGATAAAAAAAGATCCCGAAAAACTGGTAGAAAAATATTTTGCAGCTGGGGTCTTTTCCGTTACTTGTGATATCGGTAATTTCTTGCTTGATCAAAAACTTAACGAATTTACGATTAACAAGGAAAGGCAAACAATTACTGGTTCCTCCTTATATCACGGCTTTGATGAGTTTTGCCGCAAGATATCTATTTTCCATGTTGCTAATATACAACGCCCAGAACATTTATCTAACTACCTAGACAATCGGCGAGCGGAAGAATTCAATAATCGCTTCAGTCAGGCTCATCCTCATCATTATCCCACCTTGCCAGCTGATACTGATAAAGTGGGAGAGGTGATAAAACAAATAGAATTGTTTCAGAATATGTAAAGCTCCAGCTGGCTACTCTCAAGGATTTATCTAATAGCTAGCCAATAATAGGTACGATCGTCGGTAAGTATTGAAATTGCGCTAGCACCGTTATGTGCTCCGATAGTTATAGTGCCGGCGGAAGTAACACTAGCGTAAGAAATGTAAAAATTATACAAATCTGTGCCTGGTAAAACAAACAACCGATGCTGATCTGTCACTCCAGGAGCCAAACAAGATTCAGTAGTAGTAGTATTGGCGGTGGCTGAAAGGTTACCAGTGGCAGTACATTCTCCAAATAATAAACTATTTACAGAAGTGCCGTTGCCAACCACGATATCATTTATTGTTAGACTGGTATCGTTTGCAATCTTCTCGCCCGTAATAGCATCATTTCCTATATTAGAAGTAACAATCGTCTCTTCGGCAAGGTGTGTCCCAGTTATCGCTCCACCAGCTATATCATCTCCGGCGATTGTACCATCCTCAATATTCTCAGAATCTACAATACCCGTACCCTGTAGGTTGGAAACGCTAAGGATGTTAGTACTTAACGTGCCTGAGAAAAACCCATCCTGCCAACGGAAACCAGTAGAACCAAAGTCATTGATATCGTCCACAGCTGGTCGGATGGCTCATACGCAATATAGGGTTACCCAAATA
>JBDRPV010000003.1:0-2465 GCA_043826745.1 Parcubacteria group bacterium | reverse complement strand
TTCACTATTCATAAATTGTAAAGTAATTTTTTGGTAATCTATTTTATCCCAAACCCTTTTTCGCAGATCTTCTTTAGTCTCATCGTCTCCATCAATGATCTCCCCTGCGACTTCATCTTCTTCAACTGCAGTATTAACAATATCAGGAAGGCTTCTTAATTTGTCAGCCCAAGTTTCATCATAATTATCCATCAGCTTTTTAAGATTTTTTTCAGCAAAACTAATAACTTTTAACCAAGTTTCTTCAATTTTCTGTAAATCCGCACTTACATCCTTATCTAAATTATCCTCATTTTCTAATTGCTCCGTGATACTATCTAAATCCACTTCTCTCATAATATTATCAATTTTAGCACCTACTTTGTCAGCTCCTTTGGCGCCCATTTTTTCGCCAACAACCCTTTTAGCTACGGCATAAATAGCTTTAAGACTATTGACTTGCCTTAACATTTCTTCAGCCAGCTGCGGTGTTAACAGCTCTTTTCTTGATTCAGGCTCAGGTTCAGGTTCCTCTTCTGTTGACTCTTCAGCTCTAGGAATTTCTATTGGAGCAATAGCGGTAAGGTTACTGGGATCGTCAATATAACCTCTGATTTCTTCTCTCATAGCTTCTAATCTTTCATATAGCACTTTCAATTGCTCAATCGTCTGTTTCACTTTATCATTATCATCCCACCGCGAAAGATTACTATGCTTCCAAAACTCTTGCTCAATTACCCTTAGTTTCTCAATAGCTTGCTTGTGCTCTACTTTATAACTTGCTCCTGGCGCTTCCCTTCTTATTTCTTCCCTTATTCTCTCTATTTCATCTCGTATATCTCCTGATAAACCAGATACTCCACTTTGAATGACATCTAACAGCCTTTCATATTCTTTATTGAGTTGTCGTCTTTCGGCAATTATAGTGCTGTCTATTTCATCAAGCTGACTTTCTATCCCATCTAAAGACCCGGCTGAGTGTCTAGTCGCAACAACGTCCAACTCTTTTTTTAAAGTGGATAAATCTCTGACATTGACTACTTTATTCATTTCCTCGATTCTCTGGAGAAGTTCTCTTTGTCGTTGAGCTATTGATTCTCTTTCTTCTGCTTGCTGTTGCCTCTCTTGTAGACCCTTATCCATGCTTTCTTTATGCTGAGCCGATTTTTCCTGTGTTTTTCTAGCTGTTTCTTTGTCTGCACATTGCACGACACTCCACCTGTATTGTTTACTAACATCACCTGGTGGATAGCCAGACTCACGACCATAAAAACCATATGCAATATCAACTTCATCAGCTGAGGAACCTTCTCCTCCACCTACGTAATGTCGCACCACAGCTGGATAAGCAATAAAATCCACCCCCTTATAAGATCCATAATTTACTGGTTTAACACCCAAAGACCCCGGGGTTGGTAACTCACCTGGCATCTCAACATTAATATCTTCTGAAACAATCCAGAGATTGCCTCGCCCCACTCTTGACTCCCAGGCCTTTCTCATTTCATTATCTAACTCTTTCGGATCTACTTCCGATCTTCCTGGCTCTCCCCCATGTCCAATGCCTGATTCATTTTTTACCATACTTGTTATTATAAAAAACTTTAAACACAAAATACTATCCTTCGTTCGTAAAAGGTAGAGTCCTCATAAAATCAAGTTTTTGAATATATTATTTCCCCTGCGACCAATTAACAACATCTGGTATAGCTGATAGCGGCATAAATATTCTAAATACTTGGCCATCAACTAAGGTGAATTTAACGCTTTTACTTTTCTCAGTACCCATTCTACCACCATCGCGATCTGTTTCTTCTACTTGTGGTTTATTATCTGGTCCCAATACTATCGGATCTTCTTTGCCACCTTGCGGCTTGGCATAAAACCGACCCTTGTCAGTTATGGCAAATACGACTGACTTACCGCCAACTGTCATCTGCCCGCCAGTTAAAAGTCCGGCTATTCCAGCGGCTATAGTCTCGCCACCTGACACGTCTGGATCAAAAAAACCAGCGCTGCCCTTGATAACACTTTCTCCTTCTTCTAGACCAAAAAAATCATTCCAGTAATTTGATCCGCCTCCTGCCCCGCCAAAAAGATTGCTAAAGAATCCCATTTGTTTATGATTAATTAATTTATCCTATAACCCCGGTAAATACCTGAGTGGATCCACCGGCACCCCATTTACACGCACCTCTAAATGAAGATGCGGTCCAGTAGTCATGAGTCCGGCACCCTTGGTGCCAGGAGTACCTCCAGACAATCCAATTACCTGTCCCTCAGTCACATACTGCCCCGCGGAAACAAAGCTCGCACTAGTGTGCCCGTAGACTGTCGAGAGGTCATTGGCGTGCATCAACATTATATAGCTATAACCATAGCCAGCGTCACGATAACGCACCACGTAACCATCAGCTGGAGCGTACATCGGCGTTCCCTGCGGCGTCGGAACATCAATCGCGTAGTGATTGACGCCAAAATAAGAA
>JBDRPV010000002.1:0-6571 GCA_043826745.1 Parcubacteria group bacterium | reverse complement strand
GTCTATTTCCATATATGAACGTTAATTTATTAATGTTCATATTATACCTTATTATCTTAATAACCCTATATTGCGTATGAGCCGTTGTTTTCATTCATAATGAAGGAATTCTAGCAGAAATAGTAACTAAAAAGCAAGGGGGCAACCTTACTTTTTAGTAAACTCAGCTATCTACCCCTGCCAACCAGGATTAATTATCACTTCGATTTTTCCGGTCTCACTCTGACTACCGTCAAGTGCCTCTAGCGCCCGGCCAACAATCACTCCCGGTTCAGTGGCTTTCATAGCCTGACCAGGTGTGGATGAGGTCGTCAAAGGATCTCCAGGATTAATCGCTCCATTTTCCAGGTTGACATTGACTAAAACATGCCCCACGATACCAACTTGTCTTTGGCCTTCCTCTCGCTCGGGTGTCCCTTCTTTCAGGCGAAATTGTCCCCTGTTTCCTGATTCTGCTCCAACGATTGTGGCGTCATACGGCTTACTAGAGCGTTCATAATTTCCATCACTATTGATAACAATTATGTCTCCCGCTTCGATATCCCCAACATAGGGTCGCACACCGTCGTGCACATCTTTTTCAAAACCAACTGGAATAATTAATTCGGAAAAGTCGGCGGCGGTGTTGGCGGCTGCCCAGGCACTATTAGAGCGAACGTATAACATGCCGTCATCATCCATATAGATATTGCCCTCTTCGGGAGAGGCGTAAGGTTCTGCAACAGGAGTCAAATACATATGAGGAATACCTTCTGACGCAGTAGTAATTTCTAATCTTGCCTTTGTTGGCACAGCTGCAGTATTAATACCAATATAATTATTATCTAAATCACCATAAAGTGTGCCGCCGATATTTAACTGATTGCTGTTCGTGGCAACCGGAGCATCCTCAGCAGAACCTATAATAATATTAGTGCTCCCAGTAGTAATATTATCTCCTGCCTGTAGACCCATGAGAATATTATTGTCTCCTTCAGTAATGCCAAATCCGGCATAGAATCCGACTAGAGTATTGTTGTAGCCACTGGTGGCTGTGTTTCCGGCCTCCCAACCTATAGCTACGTTGTTACCGTCACCAGATACTGTCGAGTCCAAGTTTTCTAGAGCCCTGTCACCGACTGCTACATTGGCACTAACATCAGTAGCTGAAGCAAGAGCGTTATAGCCGACAGCCGTATTATATTGAGCTGAGGTTCCATCAAGTAATTTAAGAGCATTCGTTCCAACGGCAGTATTATTTCCGACATTATCATTAAGAGTTGACAGAGCACCAGAGCCTAGCGCGGTGTTGTTGCCACCCTGCACGTTAGCTCCGAGCGAGTCTGTCCCGACAGCGGTATTATATCCGCCGGTGGTATTAGCATCTAGGGCACCACTACCGACAGCCGTTGCATTAGCACCGCTGGTATGAGCAGTTAGAGCTTGGTAGCCGACGGCCGTGTTATTGTCACTAGTGGCATTACTTAACGCCAAGTGACCAACCGCCGTATCTGAATCGGGACCCGTACCATTAGTCAAAGTCCCATATCCAACTGCCACGTTCCAAGTACCATTTGTGCTGGCGTCTAGGGCATTGCGACCGATAGCAACATTCATATTGCCAGTGCCATTGTTGGCGGCCATGGCGTTATAGCCGATAGCGGTGTTTGAACTAGCTTCAATATTCGTGCCCAAGGCATCATTGCCAATCGCAACATTATAATCACCGGTAGTATTAGCATCGAGGGCTTCACTACCTACGGCAGTATTTCCGTTTCCCGAAGTCTGAGTAGTTAGAGCGTCTTTACCAACGGCAGTATTGTTCGTATCAGTATTAGCAGCCAACGCACCACTACCAATAGCCGTATTATTAGCCGTTATAGTCGTAGCCCCAAGAGCATTATACCCCAGCGCGGTGTTATCTGTTCCCGAGGTGATAACATCTCCTGCTCCGTAACCGATCAGCGTGTTATCGGCAGCTGAAACAACGTTGCCAGCCTGATAACCTAGAGCTGTCAGATGGATACTACTAGTATTGGCTCATACGCAATATAGGGTTATTAAGATAATAAGGTATAATATGAACATTAATAAATTAACGTTCATATATGGAAATAGACCAATCAATTTTAGAAATATTCTTTCCTGAGGGAACACTAGAGTGGTTTAAAATAATTAAAACAAAGACGGATGAGGATAATGTATATATCACTCTGAAAGAAAAGAATATACCTCCAATCATAAAAGGATTAGAAGATAAGAAGATTAGAGCCGTTAAATTTCACGATATTACCATCACTGACTTTCCTCTGCGTGGCAGGAGAACATTACTGACATTTAGAAGAAGATATTGGAAAATCAAGGGTAGTGATAAATATCTAAAAAGAGATATTAAATTGGCCTTTCCTGGCACTCAGCTTGAACAAGAATTCGCTGCTTTTTTAAAAGAAGATGGCGGAAGAAAAAGCGGTCTCGCTCACTTCTATCGCCGAGTCTCAAAAGATCCCAACCAAAGAATTTGAAAAACAATACAAAGATCATTTAAGTAATTATCATGACTGGGATCAAAAGGATCATTCAGATAAATGGCTGCTATTTAAAGAAAATATTGGAAAAAGATTATCTATTGATGAAGTATCAATATCTAATGGTGAACTTTACACCATAATTACTAACAAGGCTGCTAAAGGCGGCCATGGTTCTCTGGTAGCTATGGTAGAAGGAACCAAAGCTAGTGATATATCCGCTATTCTTAGCCAGATACCCTTAAAACAAAGAAAACAAGTAGAGGAGATAACTTTAGACTTTTGCCCTAGTATGGAATCGGCTTCTATTCTATCTTTTCCCGGTGCAGAAATTGTAAATGATAGATTCCACACTCAGCAGCTAGTAAGTGATGCTGTACAAGAACTCAGAATAGAAGAAAGGTGGGAAGCCATTAAAGAAGAAAATGAACAGGTTAAAATATACAGAGAGCAAAAAAAGAAGTACAGGCCTAAAACATATACAAATGGTGACACTAAGAAGCAATTATTGGCTAGAAGCCGCTATCTATTATTCAAGCCAAATAGTAAATGGACGATCAGTCAAAATCAAAGAGCGATAATATTGTTTAAAGAGTTTCCTCGGCTTGAAAAAGCCTACCACCTATCTATGATGTTTAGATCGTTCTATGAATACTCAGTAAACAAAAAACAAGCTAAATTAATGCTTGATAGGTGGTATGCAAAAGTGGAAGAAAAAGAGTTTGATTCTTTTCTAACTACTAAGGAATATATACAAAATCATGAACATACTATTTTAAATTATTTCACTAACAGAAGCACCAACGCCTCAGCGGAAAGTTTTAATTCTAAACTCAAAGGCTTTAGAGCCCTAGTCAGAGGCGTTAGAGACAGGAAGTTTTTCCTATTCAGAGTGAGTAAACTATTTGGGTAACCCTATATTGCGTATGAGCCAAAACAACCTTAAAAACATCCGCAACTTCTCGATTGTGGCTCACATTGATCACGGCAAGTCGACTTTAGCTGATCGCCTTTTAGAATTGACCAAAACCGTTACTAAGCGAGAGATGAAGGAACAAGTACTCGATCAGATGGATCTCGAGCGGGAAAAGGGGATTACAATCAAGTTGCAGCCGGTTACTATGAGTTACCAGTTACCAGTTGACAAGTTAACGGGTAAAAATTACGCATTAACTCGTAACTCGTACACTCTTAACTTAATCGACACTCCTGGTCACGTCGACTTCTCTTATGAAGTATCGCGCTCTCTGGCGGCTTGTGAAGGTGCTCTACTTCTCATTGACGCCACTCAGGGCATTCAAGCTCAAACTCTGGCTAATCTATACATGGCGATCGAGCATGACCTCGAGATTATCCCCGTGATCAATAAAATCGACATGCCCAACGCCGAAATCGATAAAACAGTAGCGGAAATCGTTGATATTCTCGGTTGCCAGCCGGACGAAATACTAAAAGTAAGCGCTAAAGAAGGAACCAATGTTGAACAGGTTCTCGAGGCAATAATCGAGCGAATTCCACCGCCACAGTCAAAAAATGATCAATTTCAGTCTCTCATTTTCGATTCTTACTACGACGATTTTCGGGGAGTAGTGGCTTGCGTGCGTGTTTTTGGTGGTAGCGTGCAGAAGGGTGACCGAGTAAAATATGTGTTCAGTGGTAAAGAAGCAGAAGTGTTAGATTTAGGAATATATACTCCACGCCTGAAGTCATGCGAACAGCTAACCAGCGGCGAAGTCGGCTATATTATTACTGGCTTGAAAGAAGTAGCTGATTGTCAGGTCGGTGATACAATTGCCGAGCTAAAGGTTACCACTCAATTGCCCGGCTACAAAGAGATGAAGCCAGTCGTTTTTGCTAGTTTTTACCCCACTGATGCAACCGATTATCCTAAGCTGCGAGAAGGACTGGAAAAATTGAAGCTCAATGACGCTGCCCTGACTTATGAGCCGGAGAGCTCCTCAGCGCTCGGGCGGGGATTTCGTTGTGGTTTTCTCGGGCTGCTTCATCTAGAAATCATCCAGGAACGGCTAAAGCGGGAGTATGATCTAACTCTAGTTATCACCGCTCCCTCAGTGGCTTACCAAATAATTACCTCAACTGACCAGAAAAAGACTATTTATACGCCCAGCGAGCTGCCGGAAGCCAATCAAATTAAAGAAATCAGAGAGCCGTGGGTAAAAGTCGATTTAGTCATGCCGAACCAATATATTGGCGATGTGATGGAGTTGATGCAGCATTATCGGGGCGAGTACCAGACAACCGAATATATCACCTCTGAAGGCGAGCAAGCGCGGGTTATTTTACACTACGAAGCCCCGCTAGCCTCATTAATCATGGATTTCTACGATAAATTAAAAAGTGTTAGCTCTGGTTACGCTTCGATGAGTTACGAAATGACGGGCTATCGGGCGTCTGATTTGGTTAAATTGGATATTTTGGTGGCGGGGGATTTAGTTGAATCGCTGTCCCGCATTATTCCTGAAGATAGTGTTAATCGAGAAGGTAAGAAGGCTGTCACTACCCTCAAAGACGTGATTCCGTCACAGAATTTTCAAATAACCCTGCAAGCCGCCGTGGGAGGTAATATATTGGCGCGGGAAAACATAAAAGCTTTGCGTAAGGACGTTACGGCAAAATTATATGGCGGAGATGTAACCCGTAAACGGAAATTGTTGGAAAAACAAAAGAAAGGTAAGAAGAAAATGCAAGCCATGGGAAAAGTGGCCATTCCGCAAGAAGCGTTTTTGGCGGTGTTGAGGGGGTAGAATAGAATCCAGAATCTAGAATCAAGAAATAAGAGTCAAAGAGAGATACATATTAGTGTGTCCCTTGATTCTTAATTCTAAATTCTTAATTATAATGTTATACTTACTGAAACAGGGGGAAAACTACCCAGACTAGCATGCAGAGCAATCCGATGCTAACGAGACCAAACATAGCAATTTTTTTTACAGTTTTTTGTTTCATAGAGAAGTAAATATCAATTTGCCCCTAGTTTAGCACAGCAATATTTCAAATTCAAGCACATGTTCAAAGACTATTTTTCCCAAGACCTAAAAAAAGGGGAAGGAATAATCAAAGTTGTTCGCAAACACGGCGCCAGTTTTCTTTGGCCGGCTTTTAAGACTTTTTTGATTCTGATAGTTCCCTTCTTTTTTGTCTCTTGGCTATTTTCTAATCTGGTTGGCTTATTGATATTTTTGGCTTGGTTAGGGGTTGGGGTCGGTTATGGTCTGCATCAGTGGGTAGAATGGTATCTCGACCTCTTTATTCTGACTGACCAACGCATCATCAGAATTGACCAAAAGGGCTTGTTTAACCGCAAGGTGATGGAGTACAGTTATGATAGTATTGAAAACGTGACCTATGAGATTTCTGGTTTACTAGCAATGGCTTTTGGTTTCGGTGATGTCAAAGTGCAAACCAGTGACAGCAATGACGGGATAATCATTGATAAAATACCTGACCCCAAGGAAGCGCAGGAAATGGTTAAAACTGTCCAGGCTAAAGTGGCCGAGGAAAAAGGCTTTAGCGCTCAAGAGTTGATTGAAATGATCACGGAGAATAAGCAATTGGGTAAGGATAGCGAAGAAAAAGAAGAGCAGGAAAAAGAGATGTTTAAGATTAGTAAATTATAGATGTTTGGATAATAGATAATCTGCAATCTATTATCTGCAATCTATTATCTATATGAGCAATAGACAAACAATTTGGCGCAGCAAAACATTTATCAGAGCCCTAATGGCTTCCGGCGTAGTGTTGGTAGTTTTTACTTCTTTTGGCTTAGGTAAAGAGATTGTGCGACGGAAAGAAATCAATCAGGAAATAGATGATACGAAAAAAGAAATTGAATCTTTAGAAAAGAAAAACAAGGAACTAGGGCAAATGATTGAATATATTGAAACAGACTCGTTTAAAGAAATCCAGGCGCGACAGAATCTCGGTTTCCAAAAAGATGGTGAGGTGGCCGTTTCGATAGAAACTAATAGCGAGGGCTACAAGCGGGATAGTGGCACTACTTTCGATAAGCCACCAGAGGAAATACCTTCTAATTCTAAAAGGTGGTG
>JBDRPV010000001.1:0-2032 GCA_043826745.1 Parcubacteria group bacterium | reverse complement strand
CCGGATAAAATGGCGCGTTGGATGCCCGTTGATCTCTATGTCGGCGGAGCGGAGCATGCTTGTATGCATTTAATTTACGCCCGGTTTTTTTATAAAGTCTTGAAAGACTTAGGGTATATCAAAATGGATTCAGCTAAGGATCACGATGAGCCTTTTCAGAAGCTGAAAAACCAAGGCATGATCCTGGGCGAAGATCACCAGAAGATGAGTAAGTCGCGGGGCAACGTGGTAAACCCCGATGATGTGATCTCGGTAGATGGGGCAGACACACTACGACTTTATGAGATGTTTATGGGAGCTTTTGAAGATACCAAGCCGTGGGATATGAAGAGTATTCGTGGAGTGCGACGGTTTCTTGATCGAGTGTGGGACTTGCGGGAGAAGGTGGTTGATGACAAAGCGAATGAGACAGAGCAGAAAGTTTTACACCAAACCATTAAAAAGGTCACCGAAGATATTGAAGGCTTTGGTTTTAATACAGCGATCGCGCAGATGATGATCTTAGTCAATGAGCTCTCCAGCCAGGAAAAGATAGCTAAAGAGACCTATTCCACTTTTGTCGTTTTATTAGCGCCCTTTGCTCCTCACATCGCCGAGGAATTGTGGGAAAAGTTGGGTCACTCAGACAGCATTTTCCAAGAAAAGTGGCCAGATTACGACTCCAAGCTAATAAAAGAAGACACCATTGAGCTAGTAATCCAGATCAACGGCAAAGTGCGAGATAAGGTATCGGCCAAAGCAGGGATTTCTGAGGAAGAAGCTCTAAAATTAGCGCAGAGTAGTGAAAAAGTGAAAAGGCACTTAGGCGATAGTGAAATTAAAAAAGTTATTTTTGTGCCGGATAAGTTGTTGAGTTTGGTGGTTTGATTAGTTTTAAAAAACAAGCTATGTAGTTAGTTTGTTTTTATTTAAGAGAACAATATTCTACCTTCAACTTCGTAATCAACCATCAATTTCTCAATATGTTCTTTTAACTTATTTTTGTAATCTTTATAATTCTCATCTCGTAAAACAAATTCATATTTTGCTGTCCACTGTGGATAACTTTTGGCGATGAAGCCGAGTACTTTTTTACTTGATTTTCGGTTAAAAGCATCGAACAAAAAATAGTCGGCTCGATCAGCCCCCGCCTTTATTATATCTTCTAGCTTGGTAAAGTAGGGCAAAATTGGGGCCACAAAAATAGAAGTTTTTATTCCAGTGGCTTTAAGCTGTGCCAGAGCCTCTAGACGCTCGGATGGTGAATTTGCTCCCGGCTCTAACATTTTTTGATGCTCAGGATTGGTAGTAATCAGTGAAAATCCCACCTGCACATTTTCGAACTGCTTGAGGATATCAATGTCTCTGGTCACCAACGTCGATTTAGTCAAAATAGTAATTTTCGGCTGACAGGGGATTAATTTTTCCAAAATCTGGCGGGTTAGCTTATATTTTTTCTCTATTAGCTGGTAGGCATCAGTCACCGAGCTAAACATAATCTCTTGGCCGCGATATTTTTGGCAGTCATCAATCAACTCAGCCCCATTTATTTTTACGTCAACGAATTGACCCCAGGGCTCACAGTGGCCCGAATAGAATCCCATATAATCAGCGTAACAATAAATGCAACTGTGTTGGCAGCCGGTATAGGGATTGATGGCGTAATCGCAACTGGGTATTTTGGAGGGAGCGATGATACTTTTGGCTTGGATTTCTTGGATTTGCATTATTATTTTACGACTACTTAGTTAAGTTCTTATTTAAAAAGGGCTGAGATTATTCTTTTTCTGACTGCGGAACTCGTCGCCCTCCCGGTAAGACCGGGATGACTCCTTAGACACCCGCAGATTGCCTGCCCGCAACGCTTCGCCAGCCCGCAAAAGCTACGCTTTAGCGTTGCTGGCGGGCGTAGCGAGGCGGGCGGGCAAAAAAGAACAACCTCAACCCTTTTTAAATGTTTATAGGAAGTACATTAGGATAGTTGTCAGCTATATTTCCTACAACAACCAAGTCAACACCGCTGCGGCCGCAAAGCTCAAAATAGTCCCGTTTA